>NZ_CAWPDB010000157.1:0-20875 GCF_963886625.1 Vibrio sp. V23_P3S9T160 | reverse complement strand
ACACTATGTTTAATCTAGCTAATAATATTGATTAAATTATTATCTAGAATGACTTAACGCTAAGCGATGAGATCGTTTTTCCAGCTTTGAGCGATGAAATCAATGAATTGGCGAACCAATGGGGTTTGATAGCTACGAGAAAGATACACAGCCCATAGTGCGCTGCTTGGGCTGTGAAACTCTGGCAAAACGCGTACTAGTGTTCCTGAGGCGATAAAGACATTTGCAAGATCGCATGGTAGCCGTACGATGCCTTTGTGATGTAGGGCAGCACGGCATAAAATTTCCATATCATTAGCGCGGATGTTGCCATTCACGGTGACAGAGAGCTGTTCATTGTCTTTAACCACATCCCACTTGTTATTACTCATGTGCACAAAGCAGTTGTGCTGGGTTAAGTCATTGGGTGTATTGATAGGAGGGTGTTGGTTGAGATAGCTAGGGGAAGCGCATATGACGGTGCCGACGCTCATTAAACGGCGAGCGATGAGCGTATCATCCGGCTGTTGGGTAAAACGCAGGGCAATATCCACGCGTTCATCGACCAGTTGTGAAAGGCGATCTGAAGCGACAATGTCAATTAACACATTGGGGTGTCGTTGCGTGAAGTCTTCAACAACGGCCAATAACATGTTTTGAGCAAGGCCTATCGGCGCGGCAATGCGAATGGTACCGTTTAAGAGTTGTGACTGTTCCAACGCCCGTGTTTCAAGTTCGGCAGTTTGGTGCAAAATTTGTTCGCAACGGATTAAAGCCTCTTCACCGGCGGTGGTTAGGCTGACTTTGCGTGTCGTGCGGTGCAGTAACCTCTGCTTTAACCAATCCTCAACTTCTTGGACATGACGTGACACTTGTAATCGACTTAAGCTCAAGTTGTCTGCGGCTTTGGTAAAACTGGCAGTATTTGCCACTTCGATAAAACTGCGCATGGCGGTTAGTCTGTCCATGGTATGCCTTTATTAGATAGGAATATTGATACAATCTACATCATTTTTGGGTGTTTTTCCTCCTTCGTTTAACTACTAGACTACAATTGTTGTCGAGAAACAGAAACCGAATGAGGAAATAAATTATGAAAATTGCAGTATTAGGCGCATCAGGTTGGATTGGTAGTCACATTGTCAATGAAGCAAAAGCACGGGGCCACGAGGTGATCGCGTTAGTGCGTGATTCAAGTAAAGTTGATGCTGAAGGTGTTAGCGTTCAACAATTTGATTTACAACAGCCTTTGTCGAAAATTAGCGCTGCGTTAGCAGGTGTTGATGTCGTGATCGCTTCTATCGGCGGACGTGCAGCTGGCAACCACGATATTGTTGCGGCTACGGCGCAAAAACTGCTGTCGGATCTACCGCAAGTGGGTGTGGATCGCCTACTGTGGGTTGGTGGTGCGGGTTCATTGGAAGTCGCTCCCGGTATCAAATTGGTGACCGTAGAAGGTTTCCCTGAAGAGTACAAAGGGGAAGCATTAGCGCAAGGCGAAGCGTTGGATCTCTTCCGTGCGAGTACAAGCAAGGTTAATTGGACATTTGTTAGCCCGGCCGCTGAGATTTTTCCGGGTGAGAAACAAGGTGCTTACCGTGTGGGCGGTGACGCTCTATTGTCTGATGCTGAAGGTAACAGCAAAATCTCAGTCAGTGACTATGCCCTCGCGATGATCGATGAGTTAGAAAGTGCCGCTCACCCTTGTCAACGTATTGGTGTTGCTTACTGATACCAGACCGATAGATCAATTTGGCTATTCTCATGATCGAAAATTGCTGATAACGTGAACGAAGTAATGCTCTCTATGGGCATTACTTTTCTTTGTTTCGCTTATAGGCATTTTAATGGAAATGTTCAGTAGTACGGCGCTTATCGCCATGTTTCTTATTTTCTTGGGTTCATTTGTGCAAACGGCGATTGGTTTTGGTTTAGCGATCGTCGCAGCGCCCTTGCTGTTCTTGATCTCCGCCGACTACGTTCCTGCCCCCATTTGTATCGTGGCGCTGTTTATTTCTATCTTGAACGCCTTAAAGCATCGCTCGAACATTGAGCTTGGCGGTTTAAAAATGGCGCTGATTGGTCGCGTTCCCGGTTCAATTGCGGGCGGTATCCTTCTGGTTTTAGTCTCGACGGATGTACTGGCGTTATGGCTTGGTTTATTGGTGTTATTTGCCGTGGCTGTTAGTTTATTGCCGTATCGCATCGAACCTACCCCGATAAAAATGGGTATTGCGGGTTTTTTCTCCGGTTTCTTTGGCACCAGTTCCGCGATTGGTGGGCCGCCGATGGCGTTGATCCTACAGCATCAAGAAGCGAATCAGTTGCGTGGCAATCTTTCGGCATTTTTTGTGTTTAGCTCGATCATCTCTTTGATTATTCAAATACCGGCAGGTTTTCTGACGTTACATCATTTATGGATAACGATTCCGCTTATCCCCTCAGCTTGGTTGGGTTATAAGTTGGCGATGATGACCACGCAATCACTACCCAAAGATAACATCCGTTTCGCTGCGTTGCTGCTTTGTACGATAAGCGGCGTTACGGCGGTATGGCATGGTTTAGCCTAGCGTTAATCTTCCGTTCAGGTCATGCAATGATACTGAAAGGGTTTATGGGTCTATTTTATACGGAGTAGCAGTGATGAGAACAATCGGCAATATTATTTGGTTTTTACTGGGCGGAGTGTTTATGGGGCTCGCTTGGTGGTTTTTTGGTCTCCTTGCCTTTATCAGCATTATTGGCATTCCATGGGGGCGTGCTTGCTTTGTTATCGGTAACTTTTCGTTTTTTCCTTTTGGGCAAGAGGTGATTTCCCGTGATGAATTGACCAATCAGCAAGATATTGGTACCAGCCCATTTGGCTTAATCGGCAATGTGATTTGGTTTGTTTTCGCTGGTTTTTGGTTAGCCGTTGGTCATATTTTATCGGCGGTGGCGTGTTTTATTACCATCATTGGCATCCCTTTCGCACTACAGCATTTGAAACTCGCGGTTATTTCTTTGGCTCCGATTGGTAAAACCATCGTCCCGAAAGAAGAGGCGGCGAGAGCTCGCTATTCTTCTTATCGTTAATATAGGTTTTGTTTTTTGCTCCTTTTCTCTCGTGTTGCTCTCTCAGTGACGAGAGGAAGGGGGCATCTTGCCAACGCGATTAATACGCTTTAATCCCAAACTCTCGCAGTTTTCTGGGCAGAATGTCATCTAACTGCGCAATGTCTTGCGGGTGAATATTAATCAGAGCAAAGCCGTGATCGTGGTAAATCGCTTGAGTTTGTAAGCGCGTTTTTTCGTCGGTTGCGCCACTATCTGAACCCCAATATTGTAAATATACTTTCCCGGTCGGAAGATAAAAATCGCACATTACGTCAGCTTCTATTGGCAACTGACGCTCATAAGCGTGGACGACGCCTGCCAAATAGAGCCAATTATCGATCAGTAATTCGCCGGTTGAGCGAACATAGTGGCCGTCTAAGGTGCGATGTTTTGCCTCAAATTTTTGGCGAAAGTGAGACAATGATTTATCGGTCGATTGGCTATGAGCATCTTGCCCTAAAAATTCGACGATGGATTGTTTCAGGCGTTTATGGCGCGTCACCGTATCATGCCAAACAACAAATAATTGCTCAGAAGCTTTGTCTTCACGTTGCTGGGCGCCTGCTCTGAGCCCAGCCTCCGTTACTTGCCAGCCTTTTTCTGTTTTAGATATCCAGCCTAACTCACTCAATAGTTGATTTATTTTTTTTGGGTTGAGCCTGAAATGATCGCCAAGCTGAGTGGCACTTAACGTTTTCCCGCTGGTGGCTTGTGTGTCGACGAGCAAGTTTTCCGGCCAGACAATAAATTGGCCATATTGCGTGTGCTGGGCGTATTCGCCGCCAAATTTTGCTCCCAGTTCTGTTAATACCCACTTGTTGTCGAAGCGGTTAATGTACCCTGCTTTTTGGAGGTTACTGAATAGTTGTTTAGCGTCTGTATTACGCAATTTAGCCAGTGCCGAGGTTGACAGTTTTTCTGCCATCATTATCTCCTTATTTCACGAGATCCATTCAATTCAACAGTCTGATATCTCTACCTTACTTGAATTTTGGGTAAATGACAGAGCGAGTGTGTGCGATGGTTTTTAAAATAGATAAAAGCTTAATTTTTGAGCTTAGGTGCGGGTAAACATGAGTGAGTAGAACTGGTCATTGCGTTAACGCGAGTTATTGGCTCGCGTTTTCTACTCCAGACGGTTTGGCTTCAACATTGCCTGTTTTTACCCATACGTTACTCAATTTATACATGGCGCAGACACTGCATGTGAGCACTTCTCCTTTGCCATGGATCACAAGCACGATATCTTCTCGTTTTTCTTTCGAGTTATTGCGTAGCTGGATCGTCAGTTGATTACCATCCACGCTGTAAGCGCGAGACCAGTGCTGAGTTTCAGATTCAGCACGTACAACACCCTCTTCGAAAATTAATAAGTCATCATTGAACTGGTTGTCATAAGTCCCTTTGAACTCATAAGTTTCACGGTTTAACCAACGTTCAAGGTCATCTTGAAAACAGCCTTGCAAAGTGGCTGTAAGGACGAGAATACTGATTGATTTTGCCGTAGATCTTATCATGTTGCTGCAACCTCTGTTGTTGTTCGCTCAAGTTCTAATAAGCTCGCTTTACGGTTTAAGCCCCCCGCATAGCCAGTGAGTTTACCACTTTTTCCGATCACTCTATGGCAAGGAACGATGATCGAAATTGGATTTCTACCATTGGCCAAGCCGACAGCCCTTACGGCTTTGGGGTTACCGATCGCCTCTGCAATCTGTTGGTAGTTCCAAGTTTCGCCATAAGGTATCTTGCATAATGCTTGCCACACAGATTGTTGGAACTCGGTGCCTTTTGCCGCTAAAGGTAAAGTAAATATAGTCCGTTTCCCGGAAAAGTACTCATCTAACTGTTTGATAGTATTGATGAGTATAGTGCAGTGTTCGGATTTTACCCCTAACTCTGTTGGCATGGTGGTTTCGGTTTCAAACCAAGCCCCCAATAAACCTTGCTCGCAGGCTTGCAATGTCATGATTCCTAAGGGGCTGTGATAGTGGGTGAAGCGATTCATATTAGTAATTCCAACAGTGAAAGGTGGCGTAACTTCCCCAAGGTGAAACCTTGTCTGCGTTCAGCTCAGGAAAATGGCTTAAGGCCTTCTTAACCACCAAATCAGTGTCTAGAAAGCAATCTGAATCGGACTGACCTCTTAACCTAGCGTAGTTTACGGTCCACGGCCCAATACCTTTTAGTGAAAGCCAAGCATCCACATCGGCTTCAGGGTGTTGGCACATGAATTGAGCAAAGCGTGTTAAGGTCTCTTTTCGGCTGTGTGGCATCTTTAAAAAGTGCAAGTCAAGCTGTGCGATTTGTTCCGGGCTTGGAAAGTAACTGCTCGTGTTTTGAGCTGGGTTCACCGCATCGACTAATCGGTTGAGCTGGCCAATGGCTGCTTTTATCGAAACTTGTTGACCTAAAATAGCTCTGACTCCCGCCTCCCAACAATTCCAAACGCCGGGAATGCGGATTCCTGAACGAGTGACTAAACCCGAAGCGCAGCCTTCCAAATAGGCCTCGATGTGGCTGATGTCGGCTTCGAGGTCAAATAGGCGGCGTAGTTTTGCCACCAAGTAACGCAGTTTGGTGATGTCTTGCAACTCGAATTCAACCTCTAAATGGGTCGCAGAGTTTAAACTGGCACGAAACCAGCCGGTCGTATTGTGTATGTTGAAGGTGCGTTGATAATGATTGTTACTGACCTGTTCAATGGCGTTTACTGCACGTAATCGATAGAAATCTAGCATATGTTGCCAATCGAAAGGGCCGCGAAAAGAGAGTGTTAATAGGTTTTTTGTCATCAATGCAGTTTTAGATTGCCGCACTTGGCTGGGGGTCAGTTGCAACGTTTTGATAAACGCATCGTTAAAGCGGCGGGTACTGTTGAACCCACAAGCGAATCCTATATCGGTAATGGACAGAGCACTGGAATGCAACAACTGCTTAGCAAACATCAACTGATGGTACTGAGCATATTGTTTCGGTGACACTCCTAAATGAGTTTGAAACAGTTGTCGTAGATAGCGGTCACTGATCCCCAAACGTTCGGCAAATTGAGCCAGATTGCTCGATTGTAATTCACCTTGCTCAATAAGCTTGATTGCACGCAAAAAGGTGGTTTCAACCCCTTTCCATGCCCAAGAATGAGGTGCACTGTCTGGGCGGCAACGCAGGCATGGCCGATAACCCGCTTGTAGAGCCAGTGCGGAGTTGGCGAAGTATTCAACATTCTTTTCTTTTGGCAGGGTTGCCGGACATATTGGGCGACAAAAGATGTTGGTTGTTTTGACGGCAACGAAAAATCGTCCATCAAATCGCGGATCACGGCTAGTGCGAGCCTGTTGGCATTGTTCTTTATCGAGTTCCATCCATGGTGTCATTTGGTATAACGAGCCTTATGCAGTTTTTATAAGCTAAGTGTATGCATGAATTCTGTCGATACTAGCCATTTTCGGAACTAGATGGCTTTTCCTGCGGTTTCTCTTGAAAAAGGATATTCATAACGCTGTATTCAATACCCGCTACAGCGTTATGAATTTGTTGGGTCAGTCGAGAATGACCTCGCCCGCTTGTTGTAATGAGTAAGCACTACTAGGGTTGATGTTTTTGACTAACTTTTCCACTTGCATAATGGCTTCTATCGATGAGCTGTTTTTTCGGTAGCTGAGGAAGATGGGACGCTGCCAATCTTCCACATTGCCAATTCGATACAATTGGCCAGAGTGGATAAAAGGTTCAACAAGTGAGGTAGGAAGGTAAGCGCTTCCCCCTTTTTCTAAAATGAAATCAAGTGCGATACGAGCGGTCGAGGTGCGTAAATAGGGGGTTGGCGTCTTCGGATGTCGCTCAGCATGCTCGGAGGCGAAACGGCTTCCCCAATCGACGTACACGTATTTATTATCAAAGGCGGTTTCCAGTGTGTCAGGACGCGTCGAAACCAACACCAGTACTAAATCTGCGACTTTTTTGCAGTTTAGCTCTTCGGCTTTAATTGGGTCAAAGGCAAACGCCATATCTAAGGTACGCTCCAGTAGGCTGCGGTTGAGCTGCTCGCGCCCCATGACTTCCGCCATAAAGCCATAACCGCTAAAAGCATCAGTCACAACGCTTAAACAGTTTTGTAGATGAGCATCCCAAACGTTGGGCGTTCCCCCTAATGTCAGCTGCAAAGCTCGGCCATTTTCCAAAGAGAGCTCAAACTTGGCTTGTTGCAAAGTAGCCACCATCACTTCGGCATAGCCAACGAGTCGTTCTCCTGCCGATGTGAGCTTTATGTTGTTGCGATCACGCGTAAACAGTTGAGCATCAAAATAATTTTCTAATTGCTTGATGCGTGCGCTGACGGCGGCTTGGGTCAAATAAAGGTTTTCAGCTGCTCGCCCAAAATGACGTACTTTGGCGAGTTCGAGAAAAGTGCGAAAAACTTTTACATCCATATTAAATCCTCTGAAATTACCCCGTCAGATTAACAAGGAAGTGCAATTATGACGATAAAAAATTTTTGTTTTTCTTTTCGGAGATTTACGCCTAATTTTCGCGTGATCTATCGCTACATGGTAGTAGCGCCATTCACATGAGGTTGATATGTCTGAGACTGAATTCCGTCACGGAAAAAAACGTTTTTACGACAATACAAAGTTTCCACGAGGCTTTGCTAAGTCTGGTGATTTTACTCTTGCAGAAGAAGAACTTCTCACCATTTATGGTGGTACCATGCTTGGTCTTGAATCTGGTGAACTCACGCCAGAGAATGCCGAAGAAGCTCATTTTGTTAAGGCGATTGAAAACCCAGGTAAAGCGAAATCTAAGTTAGAGCGTGTCTGGTTAAAATACACTCAACTTGCTCGCGGTCGTAAGCGTTTCCATACGTTGAACGGTCGCAATAAACCGGAAAGTGGTGACGACTATAATGATGAAGAAGTCAGCTTAACGGAAGAAGATTAATCTGTATCTCTAATGCAGGATCTTAAGCCGTAATTTGGTCAGCTTTCTCATTTATCTCTTCAGCCTTATTGTCTCAATAAGGCTGACAAACTCACTTGCATCGCCTTTCATATAAGAGACCTCTGTGCAAAAGAGTGTGACTCAATCAAGATGAGAAAAGTGCTTTCGCTCAAAGCCCTAGTATTGATGACTCACTCGGGCTTTGCATTATCGCCACTCTGCTCATTTGGTCGCGCTTAGCCAATCCATGAGCTGGGTCAACACCGCTACTTAGCCAAAATGGCTACTTTTTTCAAAAAGCTGTCGCGTAGATGCTCTTGGTCATAATCGAGATGGTAGGTATTGTGGAAGCCAACTTTTAGCTCCACACCATTTCCTCGCATGTAAATGTTATAGCCGTCATAGTCTGAAAAAGCTTCGATACCTTCATAGATTTTCCCGAATTCAGTCGGTGTACCATGCGCCATTACTGTTTCATAAGCATGGAGAATTTTCGCGGGTTCAAGTTCGTTTTTCATGGCATTTGCTCCTTTCTTGCTTGTTACTCCAAGTATGGGTAATGAATGCACGCTTCGCCAGATAGTGGAGTGATAGCGACTCAAACTTTACTTAATTTTATAGATGAATTTTTATCTCATTTGGTTATAGCATGTGCCGTATTAGTTAAGCTTACCTGTAGAAATTGCTACAAATTTAAGCGCATTTCTGGTTGAGATTTGAAGAAAGAGCGAAAATTTGACCTAAAACAATGGCAGTTACCCAATACTTATTTTATAATGCGAATTAATGTTCTATTACACCATAATATTCCAATAACTAGGGGCCAATCATGAGACTTATCCCGTTAAAGCAGGCTGCACAAGTCGGCAAGTGGGCAGCAGCACACATCGTAAAACGTATCAACGCATTCAACCCAACGGCAGACCGTCCTTTTGTATTGGGTTTACCTACTGGTGGCACGCCATTGACGACTTATAATGCACTGATTGAAATGCATAAAGCGGGCGAGGTGAGCTTTAAACATGTCGTGACATTTAATATGGATGAATACATTGGTATTCCTGAAAATCATCCAGAGTCATACCGCTCATTTATGTATAACAATTTCTTCAATCATGTTGATATTCAAGAAGAAAATATCAACTTACTGAATGGCAACGCACCAGATGTTGATGCAGAATGTAAGCGCTATGAAGACAAAATTAAATCATACGGCCGCATTAATTTATTTATGGGCGGTGTGGGTAATGATGGGCACATCGCGTTTAACGAGCCTGCTTCTTCACTTTCGTCACGCACTCGCATTAAGACACTGACAGAAGATACGCGCATTGCAAACTCTCGTTTCTTTGATGGTGATATCAACCAAGTTCCTAAATACGCGCTAACGATTGGTGTAGGCACACTGCTAGATTCAGAAGAGATCATGATTTTGGTGACAGGCCACAATAAGGCGCTGGCTTTGCAAGCGGCCGTGGAAGGAAGCGTCAACCATTTGTGGACAGTCTCCGCATTACAACTTCACGCGAAATCAGTGATTGTATGTGATGAACCATCGACTCAAGAACTAAAAGTGAAAACCGTAAAATACTTTGCGGAATTAGAAGCAAAAAATATCGAAGGTTTCTAAGTCTCTCCCTGTTGGGAAAGGACATTCATAAACAAAAGGCCTGCTAACATCAGCAGGCCTTTTTACACTTTGTAGCAAATGGGACTTTCTATCAAATGGGGAAGTGCGAACGAAATCGGTAGTTGAATTAACCTTCAGCAGCGATTTTCGCTTCTTTTAATTCAACTACTTGTTTCTCCGGGGCAGGGTAGGTTACTCCATTAAAGCGCCCACCTTGTTCAATGCTCAAGTCGTCGCTATAAATAGACCCTGTGACGCTCCCTTTGCTTAAAATTTCAATTTTAGTCGCGTGACATGTGCCTTGGAACTCGCCATTAATGATGATGTGGCCTGCGTACAGCTCACCATTAACCGTGCCTGTTTCACTAATGACGATGGTTTTATCAACGTGCAATTGACCTTCTACCGACCCGTCAATTTGAATGTCGCTTTCTAACCTGAGTTCCCCACTAATGGAACAGCCTTTTGCGATGAGAGTTGTAGCTGAGTGCTGACTCTTAGCTCGACTTTGTTTACTAAAGATTCCCATCGGATACCTCTTACCTTACTAAATATCGTTTCAAAATCATTCACGCCCCAATCAACAAAAGGTCTTGGATCTAATGAACGGCCGACAAATCGAATTTCATAGTGCAAATGTGGGCCAGAAGATAACCCACTGTTTCCAGAATAAGCAATTAAGTCGCCCTTCTGTACAAAATCGCCCCCTTTCACGGCAAATTTTTGCAAATGAGAATAGGAGCTGGTAAATCCATAAGAGTGCTGTAAGCGTAAAAAATTGCCTGACCCTTTATCACTGGCGCGAGTGACTTCGGCAACGCCATCGGCTGGTGCATAAATTGGAGTGCCTATGTTAACCGCAAAATCTTGCCCGCGGTGAATTTTGACGTTGCCGGTCACAGGATGAATACGCTCACCGTATCCTGACGAAATTCTCGCATTATGCACAGGTGCACCGCTGGGTATTTGGGTCAGCATCACCATTCTAACTGAAGAAGTGATAGCGGCGGTGTCTAAACGTGATTCTAATTCCGCTCCGCTTTCATCCATACCCAATACTTTTTCAAGATCGCCGAGCCTGTCTGAAACAACCTGCATCTTTTCTTCTCGTTCGAGCAGGTCATTCTCTAAGCTGTTTTTTAGCTCCTTTAAAGAGGTGACTTCTTCGGTCAGTGACATCGACTGGCTCTCTAACTCTTGTTGCTTGAGTTTAGCAAAATCAACTTCATCAAGAAGGTAATAGATAACGCCGCCAGTGGCGAGAATGCTGGCAACCAGCACATAGCCAAAACCTTTTAAAAAATGTCGGAACCATTTACCGAGATGAAAGTGCTTCGTCCCATGGATGGATGAAACGGAAACAACCACTCTTTCTTTCATGAATTCGTTCACAGCGTCTATGGTTAACAGTACAGCCGATTCTAACAGGGAATGCTCAGGGTCAAAACATTTTGCGTTGTAAGGCTATACTCGTCCCACCTCTTATTGTTCGGTTTGTGAATTGGAGCGTATCCTTGGCCTGCTTTTAGAAGAAGATCCGATGTTGTTAGTAAAAAAAGCCATATTAATGTATGAGCTAATATTAATATGGTTTTGTGTATATAAGTTACAAAATAGACAATATGGAAGTGGTGGTTTTATTTCGATTAGTGAAATAAAGATGTAATTGTGATTTTTATCACTTTCGGTTCTTTAATTTTTAATAATTAGAGTTAAATTGTGATTTTAATCTCTTTTTTATTAAAAGTTAAAACTCAAAAAGTATGATGTTGATCGCTTAAGTCTTGTTGACAAGTTGTATTTTTGTTTTTTGTTGTAAATTTACATGTCAATTTAATGACCATGATCACGAAGAAATGATTTGTAAGCTAGGATTTATGAGGGGCTGATCACGAAAAACCCGTCGTCAGTTCCAGAATGAAATTGTGTGGTAAATTGATTGTGTACTAAGCAATCAACGGTTTTTCGCAGAACCGTTACAACAACAATATTCATCAGAACATCGAACGGGGAATCCACATGATATCACCAGATGCAAAGATCAAGATACAAAATTTTGGTCGCTTCTTATCTAACATGGTTATGCCAAACATTGGCGCGTTTATCGCGTGGGGCTTTATAACCGCACTATTTATCCCAACAGGTTGGCTACCGAATGAAACGTTAGCATCTATGGTTGGGCCGATGATTACTTACTTATTACCACTGCTGATTGGTTACACGGGTGGTAAATTGGTTGGTGGAGAACGTGGCGCTGTTGTCGGTGCCATCACCACAATGGGTGTGATTGTCGGAACAGATATCCCCATGTTCATGGGAGCCATGATGGTTGGCCCTATGGGTGGTTGGGCGATCAAAACCTTTGACCAACGTGTTGAAGGTAAAGTAAAAAGCGGTTTTGAGATGTTGGTAAACAACTTCTCGGCAGGCATTATTGGTATGCTTGGCGCAATCTTGGCGTTTTACCTTATTGGGCCATTTGTCAAAGTGCTCTCTGGTGGTTTAGCGGCAGGCGTAAACTTCCTAGTTTCAGCACACCTTTTACCACTCACCTCTATTTTTGTTGAACCCGCGAAGATCTTGTTCCTTAACAACGCGATTAACCACGGTATTTTCTCACCGTTAGGTATTCAACAAGCCAGTGAAATGGGGCAGTCAATCTTCTTCTTAATTGAAGCAAACCCTGGCCCTGGTCTCGGTATTTTGTTGGCTTACATGGTGTTTGGTAAAGGTACAGCACGTCAAACAGCTGGTGGCGCTTCCATCATTCACTTCTTCGGCGGCATCCATGAGATTTATTTCCCATACATACTGATGAATCCACGTCTGATTCTTGCAGCGATTGCTGGTGGTATGACAGGGGTGTTCATTTTGACTCTCTTCAATGCAGGTATTGTTTCTCCAGCGTCTCCTGGCTCTATCTTTGCAGTGCTACTGATGACACAGAAAGGATCGATTGTTGGCGTATTATGCTCAATATTTGGTGCGGCAGGTGTGTCCTTTACCGTTGCGTCATTATTGATGAAAGCACAGAGCAGCACCGAGGAAGAAGGTGATGAAGCGGCGTTAGAAAAAGCCACATCACAAATGAAAGAGATGAAATCGAGCGCAAAGGGCAATGTGACGACGGCTTCTCAAAAAAGCAATATTGATTTAGCCAACGTGAAAAGCATTATTGTTGCTTGCGATGCGGGTATGGGTTCAAGCGCAATGGGCGCAAGCATGCTGCGTAAAAAAATCAAAGATGCGGGCTTAGCGATTCACGTCACTAACCTTGCCATCAATAGTTTGCCGGAGAACGCAGAAATCGTGATTACTCATAAAGACCTGACTGGCCGCGCACGCACACATGCACCCAGTGCACAGCATATTTCACTGAGCAACTTTTTAGACAGTGAAATGTACAACCAGCTTGTGACTAAGCTTTTGGCAGCTCAACGCCCTAAGGCGGCGAATGATAGCGATGTGATTAAAGTATCCATCCTCGCTGCGAATGACGACAGCTTTGAAATTCAAAAACCGTCCGTTTTTCAAATCCAAAAAGAAAACATTCACTTAGGTTTGAATGCCGCTAATAAAGAAGAAGCCATTCGTTTCGCTGGCAATAAGTTAGTTGAGCTTGGCTATGCGGAGCCTGAGTATGTTGATGCCATGTTTGAACGTGAGAAAATGGTATCCACTTATCTTGGAGAATCGATTGCCGTTCCTCATGGCACCGTCGCCGCCAAAGACCGTGTGATTAAAACGGGTATTGTGATTTGCCAATATCCTGCTGGTGTGCAGTTTACGGACGACCAAGATGGCGTAGCGAAACTGGTTATCGGTATTGCCGCCAAAAATGATGAACATATTCAAGTTATTACCACCATTACCAACGCACTCGATGAGCCTGATGCTATCGAGAAGCTCACCTCAACCAGAGACGTGAGCGATATCTTGGCCATCCTATCGGGTAACCAAGCAGCGTAACGCTTTTGCTCCTGAGGCAAAACGAGGTCGGCTGTTCCCCTATACTGCTGACCTCACCTCAATTGAAGTATTAAGCGCTCTTTTCTCTTTTAGATAAGTTTTTGGTAGGTAAGATTATGAAAAATGCAGTACATTTTGGCGCGGGTAACATTGGTCGTGGTTTTATTGGTAAATTATTGGCCGATGCAGACATTGAAGTGACTTTTGCCGATGTAAATGAACCTTTGGTCGATCAATTGAGTCATCGTCAAGAATACAAAGTAAAGGTAGTGGGTTCTGAGTGCAAAATTGATACTGTCACTCATGTCACTGCGGTGAATTCAGCCAGTGATGATGTGATTGATCGCATTGTAAAAACGGATTTAGTTACTACAGCTGTCGGCCCTGCAGTGCTTGATATCATTGCGAAAACGATCGCCAAAGGCATCACCAAAAGATTTGAAGCGGGCAATGAACAGCCACTCAATGTGATCGCTTGTGAAAACATGGTGCGTGGTACAACACACCTGAAAGGCGAAGTGTATAAATATCTAGACCCATCGCTGCATGCTAAAACCGATGAGTTAATTGGTTTTGTCGATTCCGCGGTGGATCGCATTGTGCCACCTGTCGAAGCCGCGAACGATGACCCGTTGGCCGTGACGGTTGAAAGTTTCAGCGAATGGATTGTTGATGAACAGCAATTTAAAGGTGAGATTCCCAACATTGAAGGGATGGAAAAAACCAATAATCTGATGGCTTTTGTTGAGCGTAAACTCTTCACCTTAAATACTGGGCACTGCATTACCGCCTATTTGGGTTGTTTGAGTGGTCATAAGACGATTCGTGAAGCAATTGAAGATCCTGCAATTCGTCAGCAAGTGAAGCAAGCCATGTACGAAAGCGGTGAAGTACTCATTCGTCGTTACGGTTTTGACCGTGAATTGCACGCCGCTTATATCGAAAAAATATTGAGCCGCTTTGCCAACCCATATTTGGTGGATGAAGTGGATCGCGTTGGTCGTCAGCCAATACGAAAATTAGGCCCCAATGATAGATTAATCAAGCCATTACTCGGTACAATCGAGTACGGTGTTGAAAACAAAATGCTATTGAAAGGGATTGCGGCGGCCCTTAAGTATACCAACGACAGCGATCCTCAAGCGGTCGAGCTTCAAGCATCATTGAATCAATATGGCGTATGTAAAACACTGGCCCATTACACAGGGTTAGATGAGCAGAGCGAGCAGGTTAAGCAAATTGAAGCGATCTACAAACAGCTTTAATCACATAAATACTTTGGAGGGCGCTAATGCCCTCCCTTTATAACAACAATTAGTACAGCGTATGGCAGATAGAATTAACGAAAGCGATATAATTGAACGACTGAATAGTGCCCATTCGGTGCGCGGATTCTTTATTACGACGGTTGAAGTGTTCAATGAGGCGATTGATGCATTAATGCAACGCATTTTTCGCAAAGATAACTTCGCTGTCCAATCAGTAGTTGGCCCTCTATTGCAAGATTCTGGACCACTCGGCAACTTGTCTGTCAGGCTAAAACTGCTGTTTGGTCTTGGGGTATTACCTGATGATGTTTACCACGATATTGAAGATATCATCAAACTGCGTAATCAACTCAACAGTGATGGTGCTGAATACGAGTTCACCGACCCGAAAATTTTGGTGCCGATAAAAAAGCTCCATTTGGTGGCCAAAATGGGCATGGTGCAGTTGGAAGTATTGGAACCGGATGGCGACATTGAACTGGATTTTTACCAGCTTCAACTTCAGCGTCAGCAACAAATCATCAAATCCGGGCTCTCATTGGCGATTGTCGAAATTTGCAATGAGCTGAACAAAGAGAGCCCATTTTAACCTCATCCCAGACAGGCAAGGATTGCCTTTCCTCTGAGTTCTACACCTCCCTTTTTAATCTTCTTGTGTTAGCCTAACCTTCATCTAACGAAAAGAGATTTGATGATGAAAATTGGCATTATTGGTATAGGTGATATCGCGCAAAAGGCGTATCTTCCGGTCATCACACAGCGCCCAGATTTAGAATTGGTATTTTGTACTCGTAATCCAGCTCTTGTTACGCAACTAGCGCAGCGTTACCGCATTTCAGAGAATTGCACGGATTATCGAGAGCTACTTGGCTATAACGTTGATGCGGTTATGATCCATGCGGCGACCTCGGCTCACCCTCAAATCGCCCAATTTTTCCTTGAACACGGAATTCCAACCTTTGTTGATAAGCCGCTAGCCGACAGCGCAAGCGCCTGTGAAATGTTGTATGAGCTTGCAGAAAAGCATCGTCAACCTTTGTATGTGGGGTTTAATCGCCGACATATTCCGCTCTATAACCAACACCTAAATGCAGTGCAAACTGGTAATAGAAACGACTTACGTTCGCTTCGTTGGGAAAAGCACCGCTATGATCTGCCCGGTGATGTGCGCACCTTTATCTTTGATGATTTTATCCATCCGCTAGACAGCGTAAACGTGAATGCTAAAACCACATTGGATGATGCTTATATTACCTACCAGCAGCATCAAGGTCAGTTATCCCGCTTGGATGTTCAATGGCAACACGGCGAAAGTTTGCTGCATGCCTCAATGAATCGCCAGTTCGGCATAACCGCTGAGCGAGTCAGCGCGAGCTTTGTGAATGAAGGTTTTGAGTTTGATTCGTTTACACAAGGAAAACGTTGGCATCAAGGGCAAGAGCAAGCCCTTAGTTTAAAAGATTGGACGCCAATGCTTGCCAGTAAAGGCTTTAGCGCCATGATTGACGATTGGATTGGCGTGATAAATAGTGGAAAGCTGGCTTCAGAAGTGGTGGCACGCAACTTGGCCTCGCACCAGCTGGCAGAGGCGCTGTGTCATTATATTGCGAAGCAAATTCGTTAAAACAAAGCGTGATTGAGTAGTAAGTGGACACCAATACTTGCGGCGTAGCCTGTTGCAATAATCGGTGTCCATTTTAGATGGCCTACAAAGGTGTATTTGCCGTGTGCAGCGCCCATCAGAGCCACTCCAGCGGCTGAGCCAATCGAGAGTAAACTGCCGCCGACGCCCGCTGTTAATGTGACGAGCAGCCAGTTTCCTGTGGACATATCGGGTTCCATCGTCAGTACTGCAAACATGACGGGAATGTTATCGACAATTGCCGAAAGAAAACCAATCATCACGTTTGCCCATATGGGGTTCCATTGGCTATACATCACTTCCGAGATCAAGCCTAAATAACCCAGTAAGCTTAGCCCTCCTACGCACATGACCACCCCGTAGAAAAACAGTAGCGTATCCCATTCGGCGTGTGAAACTCGCTTAAAGACATCGAATGGCACTACAGAACCAATACGTTTTAGGGCGGCCTCGTCATTATTTGCAATCGCAATTACGGTTTTTTTGGCCAGCGAAGTAGGTAAGGTTTTCCTGAGGAAATAGCCAAAAAATTGTAAGTAAGCGAGCCCCATCATCATGCCTATAACGGGTGGAAAGCGCACCACCGCATGGAATGCTACGGCGGTAGCAATGGTTAACATGAAAAGTACGACAATACGGCGGGCTCCACGTTTAAGCTCGACATGTTCATGCAGGGTGGTTGGCTTTTCCTTGGGCAGAAAAAATGACATCAGCAATGCAGGAACAAGGTAGTTGATCACAGAAGGGAGAAACAGAGAAAGGAACTGTGAAAATGGCACATGGCCCGCTTGCCAAACCATTAAGGTGGTGATGTCTCCAAAAGGGCTAAAAGCGCCTCCGGCGTTAGCCGCTACGACGATATTAATACAAGCAATGTTGATAAAACGTGGGTTGTTTCCTGCCACTTTTAGTACGACAGCGCACATCAACAGCGCGGTGGTTAGGTTATCGGCAATTGGCGAGATGAAAAATGCAAGCAGCCCCGTGATCCAAAAAAGAGCACGAAAATCAAAACCTTTTCCCACCATCCATGCTTGTAATGCATCAAATAATCGCCGCTCTTCCATTGCACTGATGTAGGTCATCGCGACTAACAGAAACAGTAATAATTCGGCGTATTCCAGCAAATTATGCTCTAGCGCGTTTTTGGCAATCTCGGTTAATTCATACTGCTGATAAACATAACCAATCATGGCCCAAATTAAACCAGCTGCAAGTAACACAGGTTTAGACTTTCGTAGCTTAAGGTACTCCTCCATCATGACCAAAGTGTATGCCAGAGTAAAAATGACTAAAGAGGCATAACCAATCGTTGAGTGTGTTAGATCTAACGAATCGATATCGTTAGAGGAAGCAAGAGCGACTGAAGGAAAGAGTAAAGTGCAGAACAAAAGAAGCCATGTGCGTCGAGGTATCATTGTGTTCACTCCTAGAAAGTTAGGCTGATAAAATTCTAGATCTATTGAAGATAGTTCGGTGTGAGATAGCTCTGATCTACTTGATTTTTAATCTTATTCTTGACCTGTAAAGCGAATAAAGAAAAACCCTGTAGCAATAGCGACAGGGTTTGATTTTGATGAGTGGAAGTGAAGAAAGTTAGGCTTGAGCTTTTGCTAAATGGACTTCTTCTTCTTTCACGCCAGCTTGTGGATCATTAAAGCGAGCTTCGTCTAACGCGCCTTCTGTTTTCGCCACAATAAGAGTCACACAGCTATCACCAGTAATATTGACTGCGGTGCGGATCATATCTAATAAGCGGTCAACACCCATAATCAAAGCAATACCTTCTAGTGGCAAGCCGACTTGGTTTAGCACCATCGCTAGCATGACAAGGCCAACTCCCGGAACGCCTGCTGTACCAACAGAGGCTAGTGTTGCCGTGAGGATGACCATCACGTAGTCACCCATGGTTAGGTCGATATTGAACGCTTGGGCAATAAATGCTGTCGCAACGCCTTGCATGATCGCTGTGCCATCCATGTTAACGGTCGCACCTAGCGGAATGGTGAAAGAAGCTATCTTGTTATCAACCCCTAAGCGGTTTTTAGCCGTTTCCATGGTGACGGGTATAGTCGCATTGGAAGAGGCTGTAGAGAAAGCGAACATAATGGCATCTTCCATTTTACGGAAGAAGGTGATTGGACTTAAACCAGTAAAGCCTTTCAACATCAAACTATAGGTGACAAAACCGTGTAGTAGCAGGGTAACCGTCAGTACTACGAAGTATTCTGCGAGGTTCAAAATGGCACTTAAACCAAGGCTGGTGAACAGTTTTGCCATCAGGAAAAATACGCCGTATGGAGCAAGGTTCATCAACAAGGCGACTAGTTTCATAATAACTTCGTTCAAGTCATTAAAAACGCCCGCAATACGCTCGCCCGGTTTACCCGCGGCACTGATGGCTATGCCAAATAGTACGGCAAAGACGATGACCTGCAGTGTTTTACCTTCTGCCATCGCGCTGATTGGGTTGGTCGGGAACATATCAATAAACACTTGGCCCAAAGAAGGGGCTTGCGCAGATTGGAATGAGCTTGCTGCGGTTAAATCGGCTCCGGACCCCGGTTGAAACACAGTGCCCATTGTCAGTGCCAGTGTGATGGCAATCGCAGTGGTTGCGATGTAAAAGGCTAGGGTTTTACCGCCCATGCGGCCAAGTGTGGTGAGATCTTTCAGTGAGCTCGTACCACAAACGAGAGAAACAAACACGAGGGGTACAACTAACATTTTTAAGCTGGCGATAAAGATTTTTCCGCCAACATCGAATAAGCCGTTAACGATATACGCGTCAACAAATCCGTTTTCAGCAAATAGGGCTCGAATGGCAAAGCCAGTCAAAATACCCGCTACCATACCTAAAATAACACGGCCGGTAAGCGACATCGGTTTTTTGGTATTCATTGTGAACACTCCTTTATTTTATGCACTTCGACATCATTTCAAAGCGTGCCGCAGGTTAGCAGGGCTGAGTGCAAATCAAAAAGTAAAATAATGTTAACGGTTAATTGCTGTGATCTTTATCACTTAAAACTGCCCATCCTTTACGTTTTAATAACCTATTTTTGGTTTTAAATTTTTATTTTTTATCATTTGGCAACACATGAATCTTTTGTGTTAACAAATGTCACTATTCTCATCTAATGGTAATTCGCTAGTTTTCATTCAATTTTAAGCTCGTTTGGTTGCATATTTACCCATTAAGGTTGCTTTATATGAATAGGGTCTCAACGGCACTTTTATGTAGCATAAAAAGAAGGGCATGCAACACAAGTAGAGAAAGGAAGGAAAGTGATACTAAGTTGAATGTTATCGACTGAAAATCTTAATGTTTGAAGGAGGCTTGGCCTCCTTCAATGAAACGGTATGCTGGCCTTAGGCATAGATTATGCGAGCTTTTTATTTAACCAGTTATCAAGTGCTAATTTGCCAGCACCAGAGAAAACCAACGATACACTGGCTGCAAGCAGCGCAAGGCCAAACTCATAACCGTTATTAGCCATGAATAAGCCGTTACCTAAGTGTACAGAAGCGATTGCGACGATCATCGTAATAGAAAGAAGCAAGGCGGCAGGGCGAGTTAGTAAGCCAAGCAAAATGAATAGGCCCCCAAAGAATTCACCACTACCCGCTAAAAATGCCATCAGCACACCTGGGTTTAAGCCAATTGAAGCCATCCATTGACCAGTGCCTTCTAATCCATATCCTCCAAACCAGCCAAAGAGTTTCTGCGCACCGTGCGCCATAAAAATGATGCCAATTGGGAAACGAAGCGCAAGCGCAGAAAATCCAGAAGTTGATGTGGTTAGTTGTTTCAATAGTGCTTTCATTAAAGTGTCCTCAGATTCATTAAAAGGTAGTAGGTGCTCAGCGGCTTCCTAGCTGTTGGAGCCAGTGTAGAGTGATTCGTAACCTGAGATAACTCACTCCGCTTGATGATTAAGTTCGAAAAAATTGAACAAGATTTATCTAGTACTTTTCTTAGCGCGGGGAATGTTGTGACCTTCTATCTATGATGAATCATGCCGATTGATCGTCTGATATCCCCTTCCTACTTGAAGCTGCAGCGGTGTTGGTTACGTTCGCTCACTTCATCAAATCGTTTATCTATGCTCATGGGGGAAACTTACTTTCCAACCTACCTGCAACTTCAAGTTGTGTAGTTATACACAATATTATCATTTATTCGGACACTAATAGCATTCGGATTGACCTGTATTTCATAATAGTGTCTTTTCAAAGGAGCAGATAATGAATTAAAAAACGAAGAAGGTTACTAAAATAAACGAACTACCTTTGGGTCGTTAGTTATATCTTTCTTTACAATGTCATCCATCATCTGTTTTCTCTTTACCATGG
>NZ_CAWPDB010000156.1:0-21489 GCF_963886625.1 Vibrio sp. V23_P3S9T160 | reverse complement strand
ATAAAAATAACCAACTCATGTTTAACATCACAGAATCGAGAAAAATGTGACGTGTAGCAAATAATGAAATAGTGCATAAGGGGATACTGAATGCTTATTTTAAAAATAACAAAGAGAGCCTAAGCTCTCTTTGTTTGTCGTATTAATACCACAATTACAATTTAAAATTGTTCACTAGGCTATCGAGTTGCTTGGAAACTTTTTTCAAATGTTCACTACTGGCAGTAAGCTCCTCAGCCACTGTTGTTGTTTCCATGGTGAGATGATTGATATCTTCAACGGTGCGATTGATCTCACTAACCACACTTGATTGTTCTTCCGTTGCCGTCGCGACTTGAATATTTTGATCGCTAATATTCTCTATATAAACGCAGATCTGTTTTAGCGAGCTATTGGCATTTTCAGCTTGTTCAACCACCAACAACCCCTGCTCGCGCCCTTGAGACATCGCCCCAACCGCCCGTTTCGATTCTTCTTGTAAGTTATTAATGACTCTTTGAATTTCTTCAGTTGATGCAGCAGAACGGCTTGCTAAATTTCGCACCTCATCAGCAACGACCGCAAAACCTCGACCTTGCTCTCCCGCTCGCGCCGCCTCAATCGCTGCGTTCAATGCAAGTAAGTTCGTTTGCTCGGAAATGCTACGAATAGTCTCAAGTATCGAGCTGATGTTAACCACTTGACCAGCCAAAGAGCCTACGACTTGTGCAGCTTGCTCTAATTCAGTGATCAAATCTGCAATTTGCACTTGTGCTTTCTCTACTACAGTGGTGCCATTTTCCGCCTGATGAGTGGCCTGTTTCGCAACGTCGGCAGCTTGAGCTGCGTTGTTTGCAATTTCGCCCACCGTTGCACCTAGCTCGTGAATAGCAGTGGCCACTTGGACTGTTCTATCACGCTGCGAAGTGCAGTTGTTTTTGGTTAATAGTGCCCGTGCTGAAACTTGGTTAGCCGTATTCGCTAATTCATAAGAACTCGAAGCCACTTGCTTGATCGCTACATGTACTTTCTCAATGAAGTCGTTAAAACTGTCGCTAATTTTCGATAACTCATCTTGACCACCTAAATCGATGCGAGCATCTAGCGCCATGTTTTCAGCTGCCAAAGCAATCGATTTTTGTAGGCTGGCCACTCGCGTTTTTAGGCCGATAACAATAAAGAATGAAGTGACAAACGAAATTAGCACACCAATACCAATAATGATAAACATGTGATTTTGCCCTTGGGCATAACTCTTTTGGCTATTGACGTTCTGCTGTTTGGCCTGCTCTAGTAGCGAATCGAGGATCACATTGGCTTTTTTACGCAGTTCACCATAGGTAACCGCATATTGATCTCGGTATATGTTGCGCGCCGTATCTAGATCGCCCTTTTCAAATGCCGCCAACATAGGATTAAGTTGAGTACTGACCATTTTTTCAAAGTCAGTCAACAGCTGCTGAACTTGTCTACGCTGTTCTGGATCCACTTGTGACTGAACTGCGTGCTCGACAGACTGCCTCATTTCAGGGATATCTTCGTCACGTGTCTCTTTCACGCGTGTGAGGACACCCTTTTTATCTCTTAACGACGTCTCTTGAAGTAACATCATATCGATACCAACCCGCATACGGGGAATTCGAGAGGCAACTTCAGCCATTGAACGCATTGGCGCGGCCGTATTGAGATAGAGCTGTTCTGCCTGCCGTTGAATCGTCGACATGCTATTGAAGCTCGCCATTCCAACAATAATCAACGCAACGCAAGGTAATAACACCGCAAAAATTAATCGCGATTGTAAGGTAAACCGATTAGCAAACATCTTTTATATCCTTTTTAGTTGTAGCGCCATTATGTGATGGGGACAGATCTTAACCAATGAATGGTTTCTTATTTATTAAAAAGTTATCTTTTCTAGAACGTTTAAAATTAAATTAATGACTTTTATGACGTTAACTCAATAGCTAAGTATAGGCAATTTTAGGTTGAATGAGAGATGTGGAGTCAGCCGTATTTGTGGCACAGATGATCTTTTCAAAAAGACCACCACGATTTCAACGCTGAATGGAAATCCTTCACTTGTTGGAGGGCTGCTCGCTAGAAGTAAAAAGCCGAAGCAATCAATGCTCCGGCTTTTATTCTTTATTACCTTAGAATAAAGGTGGATATGTGAAACGATTACTCGTCTTCAGAATCGCTGCTCGGTTCAGAGTCAGTCTCTTCGGCGTCACTTTGTACTTCTAAAATTGCAACGCTCGCTTCACCTTCTGGTAACTCAACATCTTCAATTTCTTCAATACGTTGTAAACCTACGACGTTTTCATCTTCAGCGGTGCGAATCAAGGTCACACCTTGAGTATTACGCCCCACTTGGCTCACTTCCGCGACGCGAGTACGAACGAGCGTACCGGCATCGGTGATCATCATGAACTCATCGCCTTCTTCAGTTTGCACTGCGCCGACAACTTGACCATTACGCTCAGACACCTTGATTGAAACAACGCCTTGAGTTGCACGACCTTTAGTTGGGTATTCCCCTAAGGTTGTACGTTTACCATAGCCGTTTTGTGTCACTGTTAAGATGTCGCCGTCATTTGAAGGAACAATCAGCGATACCACTTGGTCGCCTTCTGCTAGCTTCATACCACGAACACCGGACGCTGTGCGTCCCATGGCGCGAACACCTTTGAACTTAATTTCTGGCTGGCCATGTTCATCAAGAACAGGTTGACCATTTTCATCCAATACTGGCGTTTCTTCTGATTCTTTAAAGCGAACCACTTTACCAAATTTAGAAAACAGCATAATTTCACTGTTGCCATCGGTAATGTCCACACCAATCAAAGAGTCATCTTCACGCAAGTTAACCGCGATCAAACCGTTAGAACGCACGTTGGCAAAGCTTGAAAGTGATGTTTTCTTCACTGTACCGTCACCGGTCGCCATAAAGATAAACTTATCATCACTAAACTCAGTGACTGGCAAAATCGCAGTAATACGTTCCCCTTCTTCCAGAGGAAGAATGTTAACGATAGGTTTACCACGCGCTGTACGGCTCGCTAGCGGTAATTGATAGACTTTCAAACGGTATGTCTTACCACGAGTCGAGAAGCAAAGAATGTGGTCATGAGTATTCGCCACAAGAAGACGCTCAATGTAGTCTTCTTCTTTCATCTTCGTCGCGCTCTTACCTTTACCACCACGGCGTTGTGCTTCGTAATCGCTGAGGATCTGGTATTTCACATAACCTGCATGAGAAAGTGTAACGACCACATCTTCACGAGCAATCAGCTCTTCCATGTCGATATCGTGAGTTGCCGCGGTAATTTCAGTGCGTCGTGCGTCACCAAAAGCATCACGAACAGTTTCAAGCTCTTCGCGGATCACTTCCATCAAACGTTCAGTGCTAGCAAGGATATGCATCAGTTCAGCGATTTCTTCCAGAAGAGCTTTGTACTCATCAAGAATTTTTTCGTGCTCTAAACCTGTCAATCTGTGCAGACGAAGTTCAAGAATTGCTTGGGCTTGTTGCTCAGTTAAGAAATATTTGCCATCACGGATACCGTATTCTGGTTCAAGCCATTCAGGACGAGCGGCATCGGTTCCAGCACGTTCAAGCATTGACGCTACGTTACCAAGATCCCAACCACGAGCAATCAAGCCTTCTTTTGCTTCTGCTGGCGTTGCCGCGCGTCGAATCAATTCGATGATTTCATCAATGTTGGCTAACGCGAGAGCCAGTGCTTCTAGAATGTGGGCACGATCACGAGCTTTGCGCAGTTCAAAAATAGTACGACGCGTCACCACTTCACGGCGGTGATCAACAAAGCATTTCAACATTTCTTTCAAGTTGAATAGCTTAGGTTGACCATTATCCAGCGCAACCATGTTGATACCGAATGTCGTTTGTAACTGTGTTTGAGCGTAAAGGTTGTTCAGAACTACTTCACCAACCGCATCACGTTTACATTCGATAACAATACGCATGCCGTCTTTATCAGACTCATCACGCAGTGCACTGATGCCTTCGACTTTTTTCTCTTTAACCAACTCAGCAATTTTTTCAATCAAGCGTGCTTTGTTCACTTGATAAGGGATTTCTCTGACGATAATGGTCTCTTTACCATTCTTCTCGACTTCGATATCCGCTTTAGAGCGCATGTAGACTTTACCGCGCCCTGTTTTATAAGCGTCGATAATTCCTTTGCGGCCACTGATTAATGCTGCTGTTGGGAAATCTGGGCCCGGAATGTAGTCCATCAACTCATCAATGGTGATGTCTTCATTATTTATATAGGCCAAGCAACCTTCGACCACTTCCGTTAGGTTATGGGGTGGAATGTTGGTTGCCATACCTACTGCAATACCGGATGAGCCATTCACCAGTAGGTTAGGAATTTTCGTAGGAAGAACCGCAGGGATCTGTTCTGTACCGTCATAGTTCGGTACATAATCGACCGTTTCTTTGTCGAGATCGGCAAGCAGTTCATGGGCAATTTTTGACATGCGTACTTCGGTGTAACGCATTGCTGCCGCAGAGTCACCATCGATCGAGCCAAAGTTACCTTGGCCATCGACCAACATGTAACGCAATGAGAACGGCTGCGCCATACGAACAATCGTATCGTATACAGCACTATCACCATGCGGGTGATATTTACCAATCACATCGCCCACAACACGGGCAGATTTTTTATATGGTTTATTCCAATCGTTACCAAGCACATTCATCGCGAATAGAACGCGACGGTGTACTGGTTTTAGGCCATCACGCACATCTGGAAGAGCACGACCCACGATAACGGACATCGCGTAGTCTAGGTATGAACCTCTTAGCTCATCTTCAATGTTTACGGGCGTGATCTCTCTAGCTAGATCGCTCATAGAGCCATTATCCCTCTATCTTTTGATCGTATATTCGATACGTACAAGGCCGAAAAATATAACACATAATTCACTACTTCGGCATCCCTTTCCCTTTCCTTTTATCAGGTTGTGACCTTTGTTGTGTATCAAGTGCCGAGAAATTGCACATTCATTCCATACCCGGCTGATTAATGGCCAAATTTTAGCCAAAAATTAATGAAATAAAGATAACCTGTAGCCTGTGATAATCAACTGGTTATAATACCCCACACAACTAAAGATGCCTATTTTGACAGCAAGAGCGAATCTAACATGACTAAAGCACAAAACGTTGATCTTAATGAAATTAAAAAGTTTGAAGAGATGGCGTCACGCTGGTGGGATCTGGATGGTGAATTTAAGCCACTTCATCAAATTAACCCATTAAGATTGAACTATGTGTTGGTCAATGCCAACGGCCTATTTGGCAAGAAGGTGCTCGATGTTGGATGTGGTGGCGGAATTTTAGCCGAAAGCATGGCGCGAGAAGGTGCGCAAGTGACTGGCTTAGACATGGGCAAAGAACCGCTTGAAGTCGCTCGTTTACATGCTTTAGAAACCGGAACAAAGCTCACTTATATTCAAAGTACGATTGAAGACCACGCCGCTGACAACCCACACACATATGATGTTGTCACCTGCATGGAAATGCTTGAGCATGTTCCAGACCCATTGTCCGTTGTTCAAGCCTGCTCTGCGTTGGTCAAACCCGGCGGTCATGTTTTCTTTTCTACGCTCAATCGTAATTTTAAGTCTTACCTGTTTGCCATCGTGGGCGCAGAGAAGTTGCTACGCATTGTTCCAGAAGGCACACATGATCATGAAAAATTCATCCGCCCATCGGAACTGATTAAGATGATTGATAAAACAAACCTGCAAGAGCAAGGAATAACAGGCCTACTTTATAACCCGTTAACCGATACTTACCGTTTAGGGCGCAATGTTGATGTCAATTACATCGTTCATACTCAGCTTTTTTAAAGTCAGTGGTCATCTAATATGCCATTATCGATAGCGTATTGCTCACGGTTAAAAATTAAGCCGAATAGCACATTTTTTCTCGGTTTCTAGGCTGTTTTTTGTGCTCTAGATTCCATTTTAACCACATCGAAAATCGCTCCCTTTTTTCCTCAAAGATCAAGAAGTTTTTTTTTTGATTGTGGTTACATCTAAACCAAACTAAAAACGGTAATTTTCTACAATCAAATCGGCTCTTTGATCATCAGTAAGTGGGTACTAACTGTTTTTTTTATTTTTGCTAGTTATCCACAAGCTGTCCCAGATCTGTAACTTGAAATGAGCTTCAGATAGCACTATCTTGTAACTCGCAAAGCAAAGAACCCCTATATGTTGTGTTTGCACTACAATATATAGATAAATTCAGATCACAAAGCCGCGATGAAATTTACAACAATTCTACAAAAATACGGCCTTAATCAGTTTTGTTAGGGAAATGAAGCAGAATGAACCAAAAACTTACTGTCACCAAGCGTGATGGACGCAAAGAAACAATTGATCTTGAGAAAATCCACCGTGTAATCGCGTGGGCTGCGGAAGACCTGCACAATGTCTCTGTATCACAAGTAGAACTGAAAGCTCACATTCAGTTTTACGATGGTATTACGACCTCTGACATCCATGAGACTATCATCAAATCCGCTGCCGATTTGATTTCAGAAGAGACGCCAGATTACCAATATCTCGCGGCTCGTCTTTCGGTGTTCCATTTGCGTAAAAAAGCCTACGGACAATACGAGCCACCCACTTTGTACAACCATGTCTCTCGTTTGGTTGAAATGGGCAAATACGATAAGCACCTTATCGAAGATTATACTCGCGCAGAATTTGAAGAACTCGACACTTATATCGATCACGCACGTGACCTTAATTTTTCTTACGCCGCGGTAAAACAGCTTGAAGGTAAGTACTTCGTGCAAAACCGTGTGACGAAACAAATTTATGAGAGTGCCCAATTCCTCTACATTTTGGTCGCCGCTTGCTTATTCGCGAAATATCCAAAAGAAAACCGTCTCGATTACATTAAGCGTTTTTACGACGCAACATCAATGTTCAAAATCTCGCTGCCAACGCCAATCATGTCGGGCGTGCGCACGCCTACCCGTCAATTTAGCTCATGTGTGTTGATTGAATGTGGTGACAGCTTAGATTCAATCAATGCCACAGCAAGCTCTATCGTACGTTATGTATCACAGCGTGCGGGTATTGGTATTAACGCGGGCCGCATTCGTGCATTAGGCTCGGAAATTCGCGGTGGTGAAGCATTCCACACGGGTTGTATTCCTTTTTATAAATATTTCCAAACCGCAGTGAAATGCTGTTCTCAAGGTGGTGTACGTGGTGGCGCAGCCACTGTCTTCTACCCTTTGTGGCACGGTGAAGTGCAGTCGCTACTGGTATTGAAAAATAACCGCGGCGTTGAAGAGAACCGTGTTCGTCATATGGACTATGGTGTTCAGCTCAATAAGTTGATGTATTCTCGCTTAGTCCAAGGCGGTAATATTACCCTATTCTCCCCTTCTGATGTGCCTGGATTGTATGACGCATTCTTCGAAAACCAAGACGAATTCGAACGTTTGTATGTTCAATATGAGAATGACACTTCGATTAAAAAAGAGACGGTGAAAGCGGTAGAACTGTTCTCCCTATTGATGCAAGAACGTGCCTCCACTGGCCGTATCTACATCCAGAACGTTGACCACTGCAATACGCACAGCCCGTTTGATGCGTCTGTAGCGCCTGTTCGCCAATCCAATCTCTGTTTGGAGATCGCACTGCCGACGAAACCGCTGTCTAATGTTGAAGATAATGAAGGTGAGATTGCGCTATGTACGCTTTCGGCATTCAACTTAGGTTCAATTCAATCTCTGGATGATTTCGAAGAGTTGTCTGATCTTGTGGTTCGTGCGCTAGATGCACTGTTGGATTATCAAGATTACCCACTGCCTGCCGC
This sequence comes from Vibrio sp. V23_P3S9T160, assembly GCF_963886625.1. Lineage (NCBI taxonomy): Bacteria > Pseudomonadati > Pseudomonadota > Gammaproteobacteria > Vibrionales > Vibrionaceae > Vibrio > Vibrio sp. V23_P3S9T160. Next base: position 13,634 of record NZ_CAWPDB010000156.1, on the reverse strand, counting down.
TTATAAGTCAACCATGAATCGCCGTACATTGGGTGTAGGCGTGATTAACTACGCTTACTATCTGGCGAAAAATGGCGTGAAATATTCGGACGGTAGTGCAAATGGTTTGACACACCGCACTTTTGAAGCGATGCAATATTACCTGTTGAAGGCTTCAGTCGCGTTAGCCAAAGAACAAGGCCGATGCCCTCTATTCCATGAAACAAATTATGCCAAAGGCTTGCTGCCTATCGACACCTATAAAAAAGATGTCGACCAAATTTGCGCAGAACCTTTGCATTATGATTGGGATGCGCTGCGCGCAGAGATCATGGAATTTGGCTTACGTAACTCAACGTTAACAGCGTTAATGCCTTCAGAAACCTCTTCGCAAATTTCCAATGCCACCAACGGTATTGAGCCTCCTCGCGGTTATGTTTCAGTAAAAGCCTCAAAAGATGGCATCTTGAAACAAGTCGTGCCGGATTTCATTAATTTGAAAGAGAACTATGAGTTATTGTGGAATATTGGTTCTAACAACGGCTATCTGCACCTAGTCGGCATCATGCAGAAATTTGTTGACCAAGCGATTTCCGCTAATACCAACTACGACCCCAGCGCGTATGAAAGTGGCAAAGTACCAATGAAACAGTTGCTGCAAGATCTGCTGACGGCATATAAATTTGGTGTGAAAACCTTGTACTATCACAACACTCGTGATGGCGCGAAGGATGATCAAAAAGACGCAGTACAGGCACAAGATGATGATTGTGCGGGCGGCGGTTGTAAGATCTAACTCTATTTCACTCAACGTATTCAATAATGCTCCCCACGCAGGGGAGCTTAAAAGGGATTGAGGCATTTATGGCTTACAGTACTTTTTCTCAAAAAAAGAATGATCAACTCAAAGAACCGATGTTTCTTGGCCAATCGGTTAACGTGGCTCGTTACGACCAGCAAAAGTTTGAAATTTTTGAAAAACTGATAGAAAAACAGCTCTCGTTCTTCTGGCGTCCAGAAGAAGTCGACGTATCGAGTGATCGCATTGATTACAACAAGCTTCCAGATCATGAAAAGCACATTTTCATCTCGAACTTAAAATATCAAACGCTACTGGATTCAATCCAAGGTCGCAGCCCTAACGTGGCACTGCTACCGCTGGTTTCGCTTCCTGAAGTGGAAACATGGATTGAAACCTGGTCATTTTCAGAAACAATCCACTCACGTTCATACACTCATATTATTCGTAATATTGTGAATGATCCTGGCATTGTGTTTGATGACATCGTCGAAAATGAACATATATTGAAACGCGCAAAAGACATTGCACACTATTACGATGATCTGATCCAACTGTCTAATGACTATCACCGTTTTGGTGAAGGAACACATCAGATTAATGGTGAGAGCGTCAAAATTAGCTTGGGTGACCTGAAACGCAAACTTTATCTTTGCTTGATGTCAGTCAATGCGTTGGAAGCGATTCGTTTCTATGTCAGCTTCGCCTGCTCATTTGCCTTTGCAGAGCGCGAATTGATGGAAGGTAACGCCAAAATCATCAAGTTGATTGCACGTGATGAAGCTTTGCACCTGACTGGTACACAGCATATGATCAACTTGCTGCGTAATGGACAAGACGATTTCGCCTTCTTACAAATCGCTGAAGAGTGCAAGCAAGAGTGTTTTGATTTGTTCAAAGCGGCTGCTGAACAAGAAAAAGAGTGGGCTGAATATCTGTTTAAAGATGGTTCGATGATTGGTTTAAACAAAGACATTCTGTGCCAATACGTTGAATACATCACCAACGTTCGTATGCAAGCGGTTGGTTTAGATATCGCCTACCCCGGCGCAACATCAAACCCAATTCCTTGGATTAATGCGTGGTTGTCTTCAGACAACGTACAAGTTGCACCTCAAGAAGCAGAAATCAGCTCCTACCTTGTAGGCCAAATTGACAATGAAGTTCGTGCCAATGACTTCGAGGACTTTGAGCTGTAATGGCGACCATTAAAATCAACAAAGTTACAACCATAGAATCAAACTCTTCCAATACTTTATTGGAAAGTATGGAGAGTGCGGGGCTAGAGCCAGAGTACAACTGTCGCGATGGTCACTGTGGTGCCTGTCGCTGCACGCTCGTTAAAGGCGAAGTGGAATACGTTGGTTTTGCGATGGCTTACACACAGCGCAACGAAATATTGCCCTGTATTTGTAAAGCCAAAAGCCATGTGGAACTTGCTGGTGTTAATTATCGACCCAAAGCAAGGCGAGCCTAATCTCGATCTGCCAATAGTGCACTGTTAACGCATCACACATTGGCGCGTTAAAAAGATAAAGCCAGAGCTATGCTCTGGCTTTATACATTCCTAGAAGAATGCCATCAGCCGTACCCATTGATACGGATTTGTTAGCGATTTCTCTGCCATCCCCATCAAACAATGAAAGTCTATATCCTTGATAGCTAGGCGTATCTAAGTCTGATGGAGCGTTGAGCCATAAAGAAACAACATCACTCATTTCATTACTCAATGCCTCACCTAAGATCACTTTTTGACTTGCAACTTTATACCAAACTAAAATTTTCGATTGGTTAAACATGTCAGCCTCCTGCTGAATTTCATCGAGCGGACTGACAGTGTACAGAGAAAAGATGTGTAAAAAAGACCCAATTTTGAAACAATTTTATCTGATGCGTGAAATCATGAGCTTAGTCTTTAGACGAAATAATCATAAGCTAAGCACCTCACCGAATCTACGGAATAAGCCAAAAAATCATGCAGTTACCACCCGATACAATTTAAATGCAAAGCACTTAATTATCAACAGCTTAGATTTAAAAATACGCTAACACATTGAGTTAATTAGCCAATAACGCTCGCAGGTAAAAACATCTCTTTGACGGAGATCAATGCCCCATACTGAGCAAAAAGAGGCTTATTCGATAAATAGCGGCGTAACATATCAGCCGCGATGGTCCCCATTAACTCCCTCTGCTCATCGGCGCTGTAACGACGCTTGAATTTGAGGATCTGTCCCCACTCTCCCTGCGGAGCCGATAAAGCTAGGCTAAATTGATCATCATTTAATACACCAGTCACGAGCGATAACGAAGTAGAACACTTTTCCTTCGTTGCGCCAGCAAGCGCTAATGACGCCGCGAGTGGATCTTGATCGCCTAAGCCCGATTCAACGTTGCGGCTCAAAATCCAGCAGTGACCGCTCAACGCTTCCACCTGCTCGTTACTTAACAACCAACTGGCGAGCCAACCTTTGGTCGCTTGTTCTGCAATAGAGATCGATAATCCTTTGTCTTGCATTAAATGACCGATATGCGTGAGCATAGGTTCATCGACACTCACAACATATTGTTCCAAATGCTGGTAGATGATCTGTAGTAGTTTTACTCGGCGTTCTAAATCACTTTTCGGACCAAACAATTTCACCTCAATAAAAGGCAGATAAGAACGATACCCCAGCATATACCCTTCCGGTAAGACTAATTTATCCAACTTATCTGAAATGGCCGATTCCGATGAACCCAGAGTGAATAAACGGCTGCACTCTAATCCCGTTTGTTGTGGGTATGTTGCTAGCAAGTCGGGTAAAATCTGTTCAGAGACCATCAGCTTAAACTCTTTGGGTACTCCGGGGGTGAAATAACAAACACAATCATTAATCTGAACTTTAAAGCCGCAAGCCGTCCCTATTGGGTTATCAATGATGTCAGAGAACTCAGGTAACATCGCTTGTTTGAGGTTACTTTCTGGCATCACAACACCACGCTGCGCAAAAAATTCGTCCAGTTTTTGCTTCCACAGCACAGACAACACCAACTTTTGGTCCGCCGCTTGAGCCGCCGCCGCCGCACTTAAATCATCAGACGTTGGGCCGAGCCCACCATTCACGATCAATACATCATTATTGAAACTGAGCATCAGTAACTCTTCAACCAAGGCTTGCTGGCTATCGCCTACCGTTGATCGTTTTACTAACGAAAAACCCTGCTGGAAGAACTCACTGGATAACCAAGCAGCATTGGTATCGACAATATCGCCATGGAGCACTTCCTCACCCGTGCTTAACATTGCTATTTTCAACATATCATGGTGTCCTTTTGTGTACGCTTACAGGTGTGCTATCAATCAATACGGCAGAGAATAAAGTGCAATATATAACGCTTTGAATGCTATTTTTCTCATAAGTTTCCTTATTTACATAATTTGCTGTTTTCATCACCGCCGCTTTAATAGATAATTGTGATTCTGATCATTAAAAACAAAACTTTGGAGCCCTCCGTGTCAAAGAAAAGCATCATACCATTGATGTTATCGTTTTCGGCTTGTGCTAGTGCCACTGCATACGATTTCAACCAACACATTGAGTTTTCCTATACGGTCGACTGCAATCAAATTTCTTGTTTTAATGACGATCCGAATATTTACCAATCGAACTCTCCATTTTTAGCAAGCTTAGCAGAGTCGCAACCGCTAAACCTTGAAGAGCCCACGCTGCCTAAATATCTTACCGTGCAAGATACAAAAGACTGGGACTATCTCAAAGGCCAAACCTACACCATCTTAGGATTAAGCGTAGCAACCGTTGGTTTAATGACATTTTTGCCTGCATCCATTACCAAATGGGATGAAGAGGATCGCAGCATAAGCGGCATAGGCAGCAAATGGAAAGATAACGTATCATCCGGCCCCACTTGGGATAGAGATGAGCATTATCTCAACTACATTATGCACCCCTACTTTGGCGGCGTTTACTACACAGCCGCAAGACATGCTGGATTTAATGAGTTTGAATCTTTTCTTTACTCCGGTGTTATGTCGACTTTCTTTTGGGAATATGGCGTAGAATCGTTTGCCGAGATACCGTCATGGCAAGACTTGTTTATTACGCCCTTTTTCGGTGCGGTTGTCGGTGAGCTGATGTTTGAAGCGGAACAAGATATTGTTACCACAGGTGGTGAAGTGTTGGGTTCATCGACTCTGGGTGATGTCACACTTTTCTTCCTAAACCCTGTTGGACATATCCATGGCTGGGTATCAAATGCTTGGGGAGGCAATGCCGAAGTAGAATTTAATGGCACACCTTGGTTTGGTAACCAAGATGCCGCAAAGTTTGCTTTGGACTCAGGCGCTAGCTATGATTCGCAATTTTATGGCCTTAATCTCAAAGTCAGTTTCTAAAAAACAGGGCTAAACACAAGGCCAATGCCTAAAGCCAAGGCTATTTTTGTGGCCCAAGTATGAATACTGACAAGCAAGAGACTGCGTAAATGTAAAAAATTGACTCTCATCAAGTCTTATCTAAGATAGGCCTCTACACTGAAGTGAAAGGAATTCAAGATCAACGATTTATCTTTCGTTAGCTTGCTATGGGAGGCCTATTATGAACAGTACTTTTATTGTCAATTTCGTCGGCAGTGCAACACCAGCCACAATTAAACATCTTGCCGCTATCACTCATGAAAATGGTGGGAAATGGTTAATAAGTAAAGTGAACTTTATTGAAAACCAAGTAGCTGCCGTCATTAAAATAGAGTTACCGACCTCAAATGCCGTTATCGTTCAACAAGCATTTAGAGAACAACCCGATCTTCTGGTGCAGATTGTTGATTCTGACGTACATCAACACGAAAAAGAAACAATTTACCAACTGCGGATTGATGCAAACGACCGTGCAGGCATCGTCAACGAAATCACCCACCTTCTTGATAATCAAGGTATCAATATTTTAGATATGGATTGCCAACGCGTTTTTATTGCGGGTGGTGGCGGTGTCAGCTCAAGTTTATTTACCGCCAACCTAGCCATCAAGCTCCCAGCTGCGATACAAATTGAAGACGTAGCCGATGAGCTTGAAGCGCTCAGTGAAGATACGCGCGTGATATTAGAAGTGTAATCTCGTTTACGGCCCCGAAAAAAGGAAGCTGATGCTTCCTTTTTTATCGACCTCACTATCTATTAAGTAAGATTAAAGTTGTGATTCAGTTAACAAAATCAACTAATTGCATTCGCGAAATGACGACCATATTCCAATATTAGAGAGCGGGTAACCATAATTAATCTAAGCCTGCAAATCCTAGATGCCGAATAACTTGAAGACGCCGTCAGATGGATAAACGGATGATTACTAATGAGTATTAACAAACCTTGTGACTCTGGCAATCAAACGTAACCAACATCACGGTAACCTCAAGTACAACAGGTAAACCAATATGCCCAGCAATAAGGTTGGGTTGTTTTAATGGTGGTAACGTCATGTTGAAGCTTGAAAATATTAAGGTCAGCTACAAGCTGACCGCTATTATCGCGGTTGCAATTGTTGGCTTATTGAGCTTACTGTTCATTGCAACTAGCGCGCTGAGAAGTAACTTAGTCGTAGAGCGTGAAGCGAGGTTGAACGCAGTTATCGATACTCTCCTCTCACAAATCTCACACCTTCAGAAAACACTCCCCGAAGACGAAGCTAAATCACAGGCGAAGATACTCATCAACAACACACGTTTTGACAGCAACAACTATCTTTTTGCTATCGATGAGTCTCGTTACACCATTGCCCATCCGATTCGCACTGATTTGGTTGGCAAACAAATGGGAAGCCCAGGAAAAGATACGCAAGGCGAGTTTTGGTTCACTATGGTTGAACTTGGCAAAAATGGTCAACAAGGCACGTTGACATATCCTTGGCAGACTAACAGTGGAACACCCGCAGAGAAATTATCGGCAGTCCACGGGTTTGCGCCGTGGCATTGGATTGTCGGCTCAGGCATGCTCATCAATGACATTGAAGAGGCAATCAACAAACAGATCCTCAAGATGGGAGGAGCGACATTGGCAGTTGTGTTTGTGATGGCAACGCTTGGGGTGGTCATCAGCCGAGCCATCATTATGCCGTTAGAGTCAATTAAAGAAGTCATGAAAAAAGTGGCAAGCGGCGATTTAACCGCACAAGTCCCAGTAATGGGAGAAGATGAGATTGGCATTGTGGCATGTCGTATCAATGACAGCGTAAGCGCAGTGCGTTTAGCATTAATCGAGTCGGTCACCTCAGCAAACCTGCTTGCAGAGGCCGCCATTCGCATCGCTTCTTCTGCGGAAGAAACTAGCCAAGCGGTGACCAGCCAACGTGACCAATTAAGCCAGCTCGCAACCGCGATGAATGAAATGAGTGCGACAGTTGCCGATGTTGCAGGCCATGCAGAAGAGACCGCAAGAGATACATTGGATGCCAGCAAAGAAGCCGGCTTAGGCGATAAAGACGTACATTCCAGTGTGGACAGCATTAAAGCGCTCTCAAAAGAGCTGGAAGTGGCCACTGAGCAAGTGCACAAACTCAAAGAAGGCGTGATGCAAATCAGTGAAGTTACCACAGTGATCAGCGGCATTTCTGAACAAACTAATTTACTTGCGCTAAATGCAGCGATTGAAGCCGCACGTGCTGGAGAACAAGGTAGAGGATTCGCAGTGGTCGCCGACGAGGTCAGAAATTTAGCTAGCCGTACCCATCATTCCACTGACCAAATCCAAACCACCATTAACCGCTTACAGCAACTGGCCGTTAGTACATCAAACGCGATGCAAAAAAGCCAAGATCTCGCTTATAACAGTGTGGAGCGGGCAGAAAATGCAGGCAGCGATCTTTCCTTGATCGTCAGTCATATTCAGCATGTGAGTGACAAAGCAATTCAAATCGCCACTGCGGCAGAAGAACAAAGTGCAGTGGCCGAAGAAATGAACCGTAACGTCAGTGGTATTAACGATTCGGCATTGGAGATGTCACAATCGGCAAACTATTTGGCAGAAGAGAGTGAAACCTTGGCCGCTCTTTCACGCCAATTAGACGAAAGAATGAAAAGCTTTAAACTCTAAGGTGTGATTTTACAAAAATAGGCCTCACCCACTGTATGGTGAGGCCTATTGTCATCAGTTTACCGACCATTGAGATAATGAACGTTTAAAGTCTTCATAGCCAAATTCATTCAGTTTCTGAAGCTCTCCTGTACTGCGTTGACAATACACGGAAGGCATTTTAAGGCCATTAAACCAATTCAATTTCACCATGGTATAGCCCGCGCTGTCCATGATATGCAACCGCTGGCCAATCGATAATGGCTGTTCAAATGAAGCCACACAAAATTGATCACCCGCTAAGCAAGAACACGAACCAATGACATACTCATGTTCACCGTCCGCACTCGCTTCTAAAATAGCCGCAGGCTCTTTGTAAATCAGTGTGTCTAAACGATGCGCTTCAGTTGCCGAATCAACAATCGCTGTTTTCATGCCATTTTCAACGATATCGACGACAGTCACCACTAAATCAGCCGTTTTCGTGATGATCGCCTCACCCGGTTCAAGATAAAGCTGAACCTGATGCTTTTCTGAAAAGGCCTTAAGCGCTAATGCTAATTTTTCTAGCGGATAACCAGGCCAAGTGAAGAACACACCACCGCCTAGGCTGACCCAATCTAACTTATCCAGATATTGGCCAAAACGCTCAGAGATCGAATCTAATAACGCAATGAACGCATCAGCATCTTTGTTCTCACAGTTCATATGGAACATCACGCCATTGATAGTATCGAACACTGAGTTATCAATATGGTCTGTTTGAACACCTAAACGAGAAAACTGACGTGCGGGATTGGCAAGATCTTGCCCAGCGTAACTCACGCCGGGGTTTAAACGTAAACCCAATGACGCCTTGCCTTCAACTAAATGACGGTAAGCGGCCAACTGGGATTGCGAATTAAAAATCATTTTGTCGCAAATATCGGCCACTTCTTTAACATCAGCTTCACTGTAGCCAACACTATAGGCGTGTGTTTCACCACCAAACGTTTCGTAACCTAATTTTACTTCAAATGGGCCGCTGCTGGTGGTGCCATCTAAGTAAGGTTTGATGATGTCAAACACTCCCCAAGTAGAGAAGCATTTTAAAGCCAAGACGAGTTTGACGCCCGACATATCTTTGAGCTGCTTCGCGATTTCTAGGTTCGCGATCAACTGTGATTCATCAATCATAAAATAGGGCGTTTGGAGTTCGCTTTTTTGCATCTATTTATCACTCTCAAATTGAAGAAAGCCGACACATCTGCATCGGCTTAACTATCGAAAACTCTTATTTTAGAATTTTAATCTCTGGTTGCCCGATATCGAGCTCTTGAACATGCCAATCCAAACCTAATTTAGGCATCGTTTCTAAAAACAGATCAGGGTCAAGCTGCTCTAAGTTAAACACGCCCGCTTGTGCCCAATGTCCTTGGAAATACTGCAATGCCGCAGTAATGGCAGGAACGCCCGTGGTGTAAGCGATGGCTTGGTGCTCTACATCATGGTATGCCACTTCATGGTCTGCATTATTGTAGATAAAGACACTGCGCTGTTTACCATCCTTCCAACCTTGCACCCAAGTACCAATACAAGTCAGGCCTTTGTAGCCAGGAGCCAAAGAGGTTGGGTCTGGCAGCATCGCTTTAAGCACTTGAAGTGGTTGAACCACAGTACCATCTTGCAGCGTCAATGGGTTTGGACTCAATAAACCAATATCACGCATGCAATTGAAATAGTTGAGATAACGATCGCCAAAACCCATCCAAAATTCAATACGTTTGGCCGGAATAAACTCTTTCATCGAACGCACTTCATCGTGCGACATGGAGTACACCTTGTGCTGGCCGCACTGAGGAAAATCAAATTCTAGCATTCGTGAATGGCAAGGAACACGCTGCCACTGCCCTTCTTCCCAATAGAAAGAGTCGCCTTGAATCTCTAACATATTGGTTTCTGGATCAAAGTTAGTCGCAAATTTCTTGCCGTGATCGCCTGCATTAATGTCCATCACATCAATACTGTCGATTTCGTCAAAGAGGTGCTTCACCGCATACGCGGCAAACACGCTAACCACGCCCGGATCAAAACCAGCACCGAGAATAGCGGTAATGCCTGCTTGCTTAAATTTTTCACGAAATGCCCATTGAGGATCATACGCTTCAGGCACTTGTTGACCTTCAGAGCAAAGGTCAACAGCAACCGATGTATCTAGATAGGAAACCTTGGCTTGATAACATGCTTCCATGATTGGCACGTTTACCCAAGGAGGGCCAGCGTTGATCACAAGATCAGGCTGGACTTCTTTAATTAATGCAACTAACGAGGCTACGTCATCCGCCTTGACGGTGCGTGCCTCAAGTTTTTTAGTTGGATCTTTAAGGTTATTTTTTCCTTTGATCGATTCAATGATCTTCTCGCACTTTTCAAGAGTACGAGAAGCAAGAACAATATCACCGAGTATGTCGTTGTTTTGGGCCGCCTTATGTGCGACAACCCAGCCAACGCCTCCCGCGCCAATTTGTAAAATAGACATGGTTGTTTGTATTCCTTTATGCCTTGGCTAGCTCAGAGGCTAGTACTTCAATCTTATTAAGTAATGCTTTGAAATCTGACAGTTGTAAGCATGGGTTTAAAATGGTGAATTTAAGCGCTGTTTTGCCATCCACAATCGTCTCGCCCAACACCGCGACACCACGTGTCAATGCTTCTAAACGCAACGCTTTGTTCAACTCGTCAAAATCTACCGCTTGTTTATCCACGGAACGGAATAACACGGTGGAGAGCGCAGGCTCAGCCAAGAGTTCAAAAGCATCGTGATGCTGAACTAAATCTGCCACTTGCAGTGTTTGTTCTAGCAAATGATCGTACATTTCACCCAAAGCCTTAGGGCCTACGTTTTGCATTGTCATAAACACTTTCAATGCATCAAAACGCTTGGTCGTAGAAATAGATTTATCCACCAAATTTGGCAGTTCATCATGTTCACGGTTAAGGTAATCCGCATGATGCAGTAGATACTTGAAGTGACTTTTATCTTTGAGCAACACCGCGCCACAACTGATCGTTTGGAAGAACAATTTATGGAAGTCGACGCTGACCGAGTGCGCACGCTCAACACCTTGCAAACGTGCTTTATGGCTACTTAGAACCAATGCGCCGCCGTATGCTCCATCCACATGCATCCAGAGATCATGTTGCTGTGCTACATCCGCGATCGTCGACAGATCATCAATCGCACCGTGATCCGTTGTGCCTGCTGTTCCAACAATAGCAAAAGGAATAAGACCTTCCGCTTTCGCTTGTGCAACAACCGCTTCCAGTTTGGTGACATCCATTGTCCCGTTTGGATTCGCATCAACCGCCAAAATGGCTTTCTCGCCCAACCCCATCCAAGAGGCCGATTTTTGCACGGTGAAATGCGATTTTTTCGAGCACACAATACGCAGCTTATCGGCATACTCAGGTAAGCCCAGCTTTTGAATAGAATGACCACTTAATTTATCGGCAATCCAGTCACGAGCTAACATTAAACCCATTTGGTTACTTTGCGTGCCACCACTGGTGAAAATACCATCCGCCTGAGCGCCGAGTTCGTATTTTTCACACATCCAATCAATCACTTTCTGCTCAACATAGGTAGCAGAAGACGATTGATCCCATGAGTCCATGGACTGGTTTAATGCACCAATCATCGCTTCAGCCACTACTGATGGCATCAAGGGTGGCGTGTGCAGGTGAGCAATACAATCTGGGTGTTGAACGATAATGGAATTTTTGGCTACCAGATCTGCCATTTCAGAGATCACATCCTTCAATGGCGCATTTTTGTTATCCAAATCTACTGCGTAAATCGCTTCTTCAAGCTGCTTTGGATCCAAACCTGAATAAGGCGCTTTGGCTTGTTCAAAAACAGCTTTCATCGCAGAAGTGGCATGGTTCATCACATCGGCAAATTCATTGCTGCCCATTTCACCGGTTTGGATAAAATGCTTCTTCCAGGCTTGATTTTCTGGCTCTGGATCTTTCTCGCCGCCACCTGCGGCTAAAATCGCCGCTTCAAGAGTGCGCAGGGCAAAATCGATCTGCTCGAATGAGATGATAATCGGTGGTAAGAAACGAATAACGGATCCTTCACGGCCACCTTTCTCAACCATCAACCCACGTTCAAGTGCCGCGCGTTGGATAGCGAGTGTTAATTGGCCATCGGCCATTGGCTCGCCAAATTTGTTCATTTCACCGTTTGGTTTACGAATTTCAAGGCCAAGCATCAAACCTTTGCCACGAACTTCAGCAATACAATTCACTCTGCGTTGAATGGCTTCAAGACCTTGGCGTAGGTACTGACCCGCGACATTAGCGTGTTCAACGAGGTTATCACGTAAAATAATTTCTAACGCTTTCGCACCAGAAACCATGGCCAATTGGTTACCACGGAACGTGCCTGTGTGCTCACCCGGTTTCCAAGTATCGATCTCTTTCTTGAACACAAGAATAGACATTGGTAGACCACCACCAATGGCTTTAGATAGGCAAAGAATATCAGGACAAATGCCAGACTCTTCAAATGCAAAGCGGTAACCCGATTTACCTACACCACATTGAATTTCATCGAAAACTAATAAAATACCGTGTTCATCGCAGATACGGCGAAGCTCACGCAGCCAGAATGCTGGAGCGGGAATGACGCCACCTTCACCTTGAACAGGTTCAACAATAATGGCCGCCGGTTTCATGATGCCTGCTTCGTCATCGTTCAGCAGACGTTCGATGTAGCGAATGCTCGCTTTGGCACCTTCATCGCCCCCTAAACCAAACGGGCAGCGCAAGTTGTATGGGAATGGCATAAAATGCACATCCGACATTAATCCTGTGCGACGAGCTTTAGTATTCAGGTTGCCCATCATGCCCATCGTTCCGTTGGTCATACCGTGGTAAGCACCGCGAAACGCAAACATGGTGTTACGACCCGTTGTCTGCTTCACCAGCTTGATAGCCGCTTCAACGGCATCCGCACCAGAAGGTCCACAAAATTGAATCGCGGAATTTTTTGCAAACTCTTCAGGCAAAAATGCTTTTACTTGCTTGATGAATTTGTCTTTAGCGTGCGTTGTCATATCCAATGTCTGATATGGCAGACCTGAATCTAACTGCTCTTTCAGTGCTTGATTGATCTCAGGATGGTTATACCCAAGCGCCAACGTTCCCGCACCCGCTAAGCAGTCGAGGAAAATTTGTCCGCGCGTATCTTCTACTAACGCACCATAAGCTTGCTTGATGGCAATCGGTAGACGGCGTGGGTATGAACGAACTTCAGATTCATGCTCAATTTGATCGAGTAGAATTTGGTCCGGTGTGAGATCATAAATACCTTCAACAACAGGTACCTGAGATGAAAAAATGTTTGCGATAGTGTTATCGACTTCAAAGGCTGTGCTCATTTCCCTTCCCCTTGAATGTGAATATTTCCGCCTATTTCCTTGGTTTGGTTTGAATATAAGGAAATATGACATAGCAATAAGCTCCGTATTAGCCAAAAGGCAAAAACGGAAATTGGTTCATCGTCTTCGATGAAAGATTACTAAATCAGAGAATCAAGGTTCGGTGATAGAACTGTCTTCAAGCACAGGGCATAGAGGAAGTACAAAGCTGATTAACGTCAGTGTGTTAAGTGATGATGAGTTCAATGTTGGGTTTCCCATTCACATGCAGCTCCCGCTGCAAGAGTATCCCGTCTATCAACAAAAGGACTTGCTGATACCTACCCTACGTAATGTCACAATCAGCCTGAATGGTCATTACGCGTGTCCCCCA
>NZ_CAWPDB010000155.1:0-21539 GCF_963886625.1 Vibrio sp. V23_P3S9T160 | reverse complement strand
TTTGTGGAGAGATGGCTGAGTGGTTTAAAGCACCGGTCTTGAAAACCGGCGATGGTTAATAGCTATCCTAGGGTTCAAATCCCTATCTCTCCGCCACTTTTAAAGAAAAAACCGCTGTTTTTACAGCGGTTTTTTTCGTTTTATATCAACATGCCAATCTGGAAAATTAATAGCTTAATTCAATCTCTCGAACATATCTTGATCACCCTATCTGTACTTTCCAAAAATCGATTTTACACATTGAACACCTCGGACATAATGTCGCCGTGATCCGCAAAACTTTGTTGGTTAGCGTGAGCCAACTGCACACTTGCTCTATTGGATTTAGCACGGTGAGTAGGAGGAAACGTGATGACAGTAATATGACTAAACTGCACTTATATACCTACCAGCACCATTCATTATAACGACGGCCTCACCTATTCATTTTTAGGGGCATGCTGACCCAAGCCGACCCAAATAAATACGCATATTCAAATAGCTGTGGCTTCACAGTTCGAGGTTTTGTGCCGTGCTCGACCTTAAGTCAAATGGCATTTTGATCAAGAAATTATCCAAGAAATCCCAGGTATTCAAGCGGGTAATAGTAGAATTAGGATGGTTTTTGTTGGCTCGCCAGCGTTTTAAAATCGGTGCTATTAAGGCTATCCATCGTGATATTTAACAATAGCTAGATAGCCTTAATGAGATCGTACTTTTCTTTAATTGGTATAAGGTTATTTTTAGGTGCTTAGGTTACCATTTAAACATGCTCTATCATGGTCAGTGCCTTACGTGAGACTTCTGCGGCGGCTTTAGGGTAGTTTTGTTTTTCAAGGCTATCGGCAAGATAAGCGTAATCAGATACATTGGCACGGAGCGATAACGCTTTTTCCAAATGGCTTTGCGCCTCTGCCCATTTTTGCTCTTTCATATACAATTGAGCCAGTGCGCTGTGTGCTTCGGCGTTACCACTATCCTTACTAATGGCTTCTTGTAACAATAAAATTGCTGGGTATCTATCTGGTAAATTGAGCTCTGCCAATAATGAATACAGTGCTGGCATTGGGTGTTTTTTCAATGTTTCTTTAATGACGGTAAATGCTTGCGAGTCTGCTTTTCGTTGAATCAACTGTTCGATGAAGCATTGAGTTAAAATGACGTCGTTTTTAGTTTTCCTTGGGAGCTTGTCCCAATGATTGATTAAGCCTTCGCTACCTTGTTGCTGGACCACGTTTTTTAGTAAACCGTATTGTGCTTTTTGGTTCAGTTGTTGGCTCTCGTCCGCATTGATCTGTTTTGCTTTTTGGAGCTTAGGTAAAAGCTCAAGCAGCGGTTGCCACTGTTCTAGGTGCACGTATGTTGTCTTGAGTAAGTTGAGCACGATGGTGTTATTCGGATGAGTGGCTTGTAATGCTGATAGAGTGCTTAGCGCCAGCTCAAACTCTTCTTCTCGTACTTGCTGCTTGGCACGAGTTAATTCAACGGCTAGGCCTGCATTACTTTGTTGACTAGCGAGATCTAAATAATAATCTCGTTTTGCTCTGTTACCCATTCCCTGCGCGGCTTCCGATGCAACAAGATAGCAGAGCAGCGGCATATCATGGTGGTTCGCCCAGCGAGTGACTTTCTTTTCTGCCTGCTTCCAGTCTCCCTCTAGAAGTTTAATGATACCTTCATTGGTATAACGGCGAGAGCGCTTTAACTTACGTACGCTGAACCAGTTTAATGTGTTTGAACTGGCGTAGAATGCTTTTTTGAGGAGATATTCTAAGCTAAATAATCCAGAGAGGAGTGCAATCACAAAGATCACTAAGGTGGTTACGCTCATCTCTATTGTTCTATTAGCTATAGAGATAAGAACATAACCTTGCTGGCCAGCATATTGGGTTCCGACAAATAAACCGGCCCCTAATACTACAAAAAGAAAGATGACTCTAAACATTACTTATCCTCCGTAACGCTCATTGGAGAGACTTCACGGCGTAGGCGTTCAGTGATGACATCAGCGAGTTCGTGCTGAGTTTCAAGTTTAACTGGATATTGCACTTGTATATTTTGTTTACTGAGCTGCAATAGCGCGTGATTAAACTGCTGCACACTCTGATCATCGGAATTAAAGAAGCTGGCTGACCATTTATCTGCTGTGCTCAGTGCCGTTGTATAAATTTCTTGCTGTTCTGCGTATACGGCTTTAATAGCGGTTTCTAATTTTGCTTTGAGATTTTCTTTTAGATAGAAGTGCTGTTCGGGTGACAGTAGCGGAATGGCATTACTGTCTCGAGTGCGGAAGGTAATGAAGTTCTCCGAGAAGTCTTTCAATGAGTTAACGAGATTATTTTGCCAGTCGTTAATATTTTCGGAAACTTGGGGCGCTGATTGCTGCTGAGTTTCAGGCAACATGGCATTGGCCAGCGGTAGAGTGTCAACTTGTTGTTGTAAGGTTGTTAAGCGTAACACTAGCCCTTCACGATCAATCAATGGGATGATTTTGAGCTGAGTAATGTCACGCGCCATGGCTTTGCGTAGCGGCACTAAGCTTGGGTCATTCAATTCAGCAATACGCTGATCAGCGCTTTCCATTAGCTTGGTCGCGCTGACGATGTCATGTTCTAGAAAAAGTTTACGGCCTGCTAGTTTCACTAAGTAGTCAGCTTCTGCTAGTAGCCAGTCGTTGGGACGGCGGCCTTTGATATCAGCTATCGCCAGTTGCAAGCTGTCGATACTTTTTTGCTGTTGATTCAAGGCTACGTCAGTTTTGTGAGTGAGTTGGTCCGCTTTGGTTTGTGTTTCCTGCTTTATTTGATTGATTTCAGCCGCGAGCTGACTTTGGGTTTGTGTTAATTGAGTCTGCAATGCGTTGATTTTGGCTTGGTAAACAGCGTCTTTTTGCTGCATTTGATAGGCTATACCACCACTGAAAATGATGGATAGGCTAATTGCAATAACAGAAAGTTTGATGCTGCGCTTTGCTCGTTTATCACTCTTTTCTTCAGGCTGAGGCGTGGGATCCTGCACGTAACTTTTTGGTGAATCAAGGTTATCCGTTGCGTCTTTTTCTGTAACCAGAGGAGGTGTGGCTGCTTTTTCAGGTTCAATATGCGGGTTATTATTTTTGCTTGTCATGCTTAGAGTCCTGTCTAGATTGGCTAATACTAGCCGCGAGTTCTGTATTGGAGGCGCTTCCCACGTTCGTGACGCACCCAAATCCCATGTGCAGCGCCTCTTGTCGAATTCGCTCGCTTGGGACAAAAAGAGCTAAATTTAGCAGCCAGAGTCGTTGTGAATCAGAGAATTGATCCATCATAAAATTGAGTTGACCTGAGCTGGTGACAACTAACTGAGTGACTTGCTGTTGCTGCCACAGAGATATCGATTCAGCGGCACAGAAGGTGATCGTATCGCGTCGATACACTTCCTTATACACCACATCAGCACCACGCTCGATTAAGCTGTCGTGGATGAGCTCACGTCCGCCATTACCACGTAAAATCATCACCTTAAGGCCCGATATTGATTGCAACTGCGGTAGGGCAAGCAGGTGTTCACTGTCACTTATCTGCGGATAGTGTACTTTTTGTTGGCTTAATTTGCTGAAAACATGTGCGGTTTTT
Source organism: Vibrio sp. V23_P3S9T160 (assembly GCF_963886625.1). NCBI lineage: Bacteria > Pseudomonadati > Pseudomonadota > Gammaproteobacteria > Vibrionales > Vibrionaceae > Vibrio > Vibrio sp. V23_P3S9T160. The sequence continues at coordinate 17,946 of NZ_CAWPDB010000155.1, read as the reverse complement.
TGACCAACGGCAAGGTATCTGGCGTCATTTGGCCAAAAATATCGGTGATCTTGCAAAAATTGATGACTGAACGTCACCGCGTTTTGGCTAACCGCAATAATAATGTCGCATTGCTGAAGTTCTGGGAGTAAATACGGGAGATCGACTCCCGCATTAATCTGAATCAACGGATGGTGAACGGAGCGGATACCGAGATCCGCTAATTGTTGGCAAAGTTCAATCCCTTGATTTTCGGGGCGAGTGACCAACACCGTCATGCGTTATTCGTGCTCGCAGTAGAGTTTGGACAGAATATCTCGCGCTCCATCATTGAGCAATTGATGGGCAAGCGTGATTCCTAGTTGCTCGGCATCGGAGCGGTGGCCGCGAATCTCACCTTGCACAATCTTAGAACCATCAGGCTCACCGACTAATGCTCTTAACCAAATATGATCACCATCGAGCAATGCGTAGCTACCGATAGGTACTTGGCAACCGCCTTCTAATGTTAGGTTCATGGCTCGTTCACATTTCACGCGATCGGCCGTGTCAGAATGGTTGAGTGGCGCAAGCAATGCTCTTAAACGTTCGTCATCTAAACGGCATTCAATCCCGACTGCACCTTGCCCTACTGCAGGAAGCGATTGTTCTGGTTCAATAATGCTGCGAATGCGATCTTCAAGCTTCAAACGTTTTAAACCTGCTGCGGCGAGAATAATCGCATCGTATTCACCTGCATCGAGTTTTCCAAGACGAGTACCGACATTGCCACGCAATTCTTTAATCACAAGGTCTGGTCGATATGCTTTGAGTTGGCATTGGCGACGTAGGCTGCAGGTGCCGACGATGGCACCTTGAGGCAGTTGTTCAATGCTTTGATAGGTGTTTGAAACGAAAGCATCACGTGGATCTTCGCGTTCACAAATCGTCACTAGTCCAAGCCCTTGAGGGAAATCGACGGGAACATCTTTCATTGAATGCACTGCCAAATCGGCACGGCCTTCAAGCATAGCGACTTCCAACTCTTTGACAAAAAGCCCCTTACCACCCACTTTAGCTAAAGGCGTATCTAAAATGACGTCGCCTTTGGTTACCATGGTCACTAATTCCACTTCTAGGCCAGGATGAGCCGCTTGCAGCGCATCTTTAACATAATAAGCTTGCCAAAGGGCGAGCGGGCTTTTACGTGTGGCGATTCGAATGGGTGTTGCGTGAGTCATGATAATCCCGAGTGTAGGTAATGGATGGTTTAATCCTATCATTCCCGCTATGAAAGGTTTACTACTAGATCGTAGCTGTGAAGGATTGATGAAGAGATAGCATAAATTGGTCAAAATTGTGTGATTTATATCTCGTTTATATAATGAGCTATTACGACAAAGTGTAAATAGCTACGACACTATAGCCAAGGTCATTGGAGTGCATTGTAGGCATGCTCTGCCTGAGTGTGATATGCATCGAGAGGGCTTTACCAAATGGAAAGAAAATGTTAGATTGATCACGTTTTTTTGGTGCTTTAGAATAAAATATAATCAAAGCGCGTGTTAATGTTTCAACCAAGGAATCAACCTTGCAGGCTTACACCAAGACGTTAATTCAACGATTAGACAATCTCAACCAGCAACGTACCGAGCGTGCGCTGGCGCTTATGGATTTGCAAAGTCAACGTGTATTTCATTTCATTCCTGCATTACTGCACTTCAATCACCCGATTATTCCCGGCTACTACGATGCAAAAGTCCCTTATGGTGTCTATGGTTTTGAGCCTAACGACATCCAACGTCAGCTGGTTGAAGATACAGAACTCACCTTAGGTCAACCCTTACCGACTGCAGACACCCCCGCTATTCTTGCTCTGTATACCATGGGCAGCACCTCGTCGATTGGTCAAAGCACCTCGAGTGACTTAGATATTTGGGTATGTGTAGCATCGAGTATGAGCTGTGATGAGCGGGAAAGCTTAAGCAACAAATGTTTGTTGATCACTGATTGGGCAAAGAGCCAAGGGGTGGAAGCCAACTTTTTCTTGATGGATGAGCTACGTTTTCGCAGTAATCATTCTGAGCAGATGACAGGCGAAAACTGCGGTTCATCGCAGCATCTTCTGCTATTAGACGAGTTCTATCGTTCTGCTGTTCGGTTGGCAGGTAAGCGTTTACTGTGGCAAATCGTGCCTCCTGAAATGGAAGAGTGCTACGACGAATACGTGCACGAATTGTGCAGCAATGATTACATTAATTGCAGTGAATGGATCGATTTTGGTAAGTTGAACCGCATTCCTGCTGAAGAGTATTTCGGCGCAAACCTTTGGCAGCTTTATAAAAGCATCGACTCGCCTTACAAGTCAGTGTTAAAAGCGATTCTGCTTGAGGCGTATTCGTGGGAGTACCCACACACGCAATTATTAAGCATTGATACTAAACGACGGTTTTTTACTCATGAACCTGATTTGTACAGTATGGATGCTTACTATTTAATGCTTGAAAAAGTGACGCGTTACCTTGAACGCATTGGTGATTCTGCCCGTCTTGATCTGGTGCGTCGTTGTTTCTATCTCAAAACGCATGAAAAGTTATCCCGTGAACCAAGCTTAGGCTCAGTGGCATGGCGTCGAGAAGCATTAAGCCACATGATTCAGCAGTGGAATTGGTCGGAATCTGTTGTTCAAGAATTAGACAACCGCCGTAATTGGAAAGTCGAACAAGTTAAAGTCGTCCACCATGCGTTGTTAGATGCGTTAATGCTGAGCTATCGAAACCTGATCCAGTTTGCGCGTCGTAATGACATCACCTCGGCCATTAGCCCACAAGATATATCAATCCTCGCGCGTAAGTTGTATGCGGTGTTTGAGGTGTTGCCGGGTAAAGTCACGCTACTGAATCCACAAATTTCGCCAGATCTGCACGAGCCGGATCTCTCGTTCATTCAAGTTCGAGAAGGGCGAACCAATAAAGCGGGCTGGTATCTGTATAAACAGCCTCTGGTTGCCCATCGTATGATTGGCCAACCTTTCCTTGAGCATAATGAATACCTCAGTAAGCTGGTCTCTTGGGCCTTCTTTAATGGTTTGATCACGGAATCAACTCATTTGCACTCAGTAGTACGTGACGCACAGTTGGATATTGATAAGTTCTATCAAATGGTTAGCGATTTGCGTAATACCTTCTCGTTGCGTAAGCGGCGGCCGACCATGCAGGCCTTAGCGAGCCCTTGTGAAATCAGCCAACTGGCGATGTTCATCAACTTTGAAAATGATCCTACCGCGGAATTAAGCGGTAAATCGCTCAAAATTGATTTGAAAAATATAGATATTTTCAGTTTCGGATCTGAGCAAAAAAGCTTAGTCGGTAGTGTCGATTTAGTGTATCGCAACTCGTGGCATGAAGTACGGACTCTCCATTTTACTGGCGAAACGGCGATGCTCGACGCGTTGAAAACCGTGCTTGGCAAAATGCACCAAGATGCGCTACCGCCAGAGTCTGTCGATGTATTTTGTTACAGCAAAAGTCTGCGTGGCGTGATGCGCAACATGGTGTACCAGTTGCTGGCGGAATGTATCGATTTGCGTTTGAAACCGGTAGAGCAAGAGAAACGTCGCCGTTTTAAAGCGTTACGCATTGGCGATCAAATGTATGGTCTGTTTTTTGAACGGCGAGGGGTTTCGGTACAGAAGTTGGAAAATTCGGTAGATTTTTACCGCAGTATTTCAACCAACAAATTGAAAGGTTCACCGCTGTTAATGCTCGATCGCGATCAAGATTATCAACTGCCGGAAATCGTCGATGGTTTTGCTAGTGAAGGCTTAGTGCAGTTTTTCTTTGAAGATACTGATAAAGGCTTCAACATTTATGTGTTGGATGAGTCGAACCAAATTGAAGTCTATCACCAGTTCAGCGGCGAAAAAGATGAGATGATCACTAACGTCAACAGCTTTTATACCTCAGTGCGCGACGGTAACCCACTCTCCGCTAAACTTATTAACTTCAATCTGCCGCAGTATTATCAAATCGTCCACCCAGAAGAAGGGGAAAGCTATATTGTCCCTTATCGTAACGATTCCGCGCTCTATTCTCGTCCTTCAAAAGCGGTCAACGCTTAGTTCGGTAGCGCCAAGTCACACATCTGTCACTTGGCGTTGTTGCTTTACACCCAGTCGATCGTTTCGCCAGCGTGTTTTTCACATTCTTGTTTCACCATCGCAATCAATTCCAGCCCTGTTTTTGAACAAATCCAGTTTTGGTCGATCAGTTTGAAATGGAAACCGCCTGACTTTGATGCCAGCCAAATTTCATGCATTGGCTCTTGGCGGTTAATAATAATTTGGCTGCGGTCATCAAATTCTAACGTCATCACATTGCCTGAGGTCTCGTAATCAATGTCGGCACCTGCGTCGTCTATCGCTTGTTCAATGATTTCTAGCTGCTCATCGACAAGTTGGTGAAATTCAGTATCGTTCATCCTGTCTATCCTATTGCTTTTCCTGATTGTGGTGCGATTATAGGGGGCATTGACTCAATAATCACGACATGCAAAATGAAAAAATCAATCGCTGCACTTTTTATGTTGTCACTCCTTGCTCTCGCAGGGTGTGGTCAAACCGGGCCGTTATACATGCCAGCAGAGCCTGAGCAGAGTGAACAACCTCAGCCATAGTCATTGATTTAGCTTAAAGGAAACTAATTTTGGATTACTTCAATTATCAGGACGATGGTCAGCTTTGGGCTGAAAATGTCGCATTAACAGAGTTGGCTGAGCAATACGGCACGCCTTTGTATGTCTATTCTCGCGCTACTTTAGAGCGTCACTGGCATGCTTTTGATAAGTCGGTAGGCGAACACCCTCATCTGGTATGTTATGCGGTGAAGGCTAACTCAAACTTAGGCGTATTAAACACGTTGGCGCGTTTAGGGTCAGGTTTTGATATTGTTTCGGCAGGAGAGCTAGAGCGTGTTGTGGTGGCGGGTGGTGACCCGGCGAAAGTGGTATTTTCTGGCGTCGGTAAAACGGAAGCTGAAATGAAACGCGCGTTGGAGCTCAAGATTAAATGCTTTAACGTTGAATCCGAGCCTGAATTAGCACGTTTAAATAAAGTGGCTGGCGAGCTGGGTGTCAAAGCACCGATTTCACTGCGCATCAACCCTGATGTGGATGCACAAACCCACCCTTATATTTCAACCGGTTTGCGTGACAATAAGTTTGGTATTGCTTTTGACCGTGCACTGGATGTTTATCGCTTGGCACAAAGCCTAGAGAATCTCAGCATTCACGGTATTGATTGCCACATTGGCTCTCAACTGACCGCTATTGCCCCTTTTATTGATGCAACCGATCGCTTACTTGCGTTAATTGATCAGCTTAAAGAGGAAGGGATCACCATTAAACATTTGGATGTTGGTGGTGGTTTAGGCGTGGTGTATCGCGATGAGTTACCCCCGCAGCCTTCCGATTATGCCAAAGCCTTGTTGGCGCGTTTGAGTAACCATCAAGATCTCGAACTGATTTTTGAACCGGGACGTGCTATTGCGGCTAACGCGGGCGTGTTGTTGACGAAAGTAGAGTTTCTCAAACATACCGAACACAAAAACTTTGCCATTATTGATGCGGCGATGAACGATTTGATGCGTCCAGCGCTTTATCAAGCTTGGCAAGATATTGTTCCTGTTGTGCCGCGCCAAGGTGAAGCGCTAACCTATGACTTGGTTGGGCCTATTTGTGAAACCGGTGACTTCTTGGGTAAAGATCGTTCATTGGTCTTGGATGAGGGAGATCTACTGGCGGTTCGCTCAGCAGGAGCTTACGGTTTTGTGATGTCTTCGAACTATAATACACGTACTCGCGTGGCGGAAGTGATGGTGGATGGTGCACAAACCCACCTTGTTCGTCAGCGTGAAGCACTATCGAGCCTATGGGCATTAGAGCGTATTCTGCCGGAGTAAATTGAAGCATTATGCATTTCCATTTTTCTAAAATGCACGGTTTGGGTAATGACTTCATGGTCGTTGATTGCATTACACAAAACGTCTTCTTCTCCCCTGATTTGATCCGCCGCTTGGCGGATCGTCATACTGGCGTGGGGTTTGATCAGCTATTAGTGGTTGAAGCGCCGTATGATCCGGAAAGTGATTTTCACTACCGTATTTTTAATGCCGATGGCAGCGAAGTCGAACAGTGTGGCAACGGCGCACGTTGCTTTGCTCGCTTTGTGCGGATGAAAGGGCTGACCAATAAGTACAGCATCGGAGTCACGACTAAAAAAGGCAAAATGGTTTTAAATGTTGAAGAGGATGATCAAATCACCGTCAACATGGGCATACCAGAATTTGAGCCTAATAAGATTCCATTTCGAGCCAAACAGGCAGAGAAAACCTACATCATGCGCGTTGAAGAGAAAACCTTGTTCTGCGGCGCGGTGAGCATGGGCAATCCGCATGTGGTGACAGTGGTGGAGGATGTGACAACCGCTGAGGTTGAAATTTGGGGTCCACTGCTTGAATCTCATGAGCGTTTTCCAGAGCGTGTTAACGCAGGCTTCATGCAAGTGCTGAATCGCAATGAAGTGAAGCTACGTGTTTATGAACGTGGCGCGGGTGAAACTCAAGCGTGTGGCAGTGGTGCGTGTGGCGCGGTTGCCGTTGGTATTCTTCAAGGGTTATTGGCGGAAGAGGTGACAGTACACTTACCTGGTGGCTCGTTAGAGATCCACTGGCAAGGGCCGGGTAAGCCACTCTATATGACAGGCCCTGCGACTCATGTGTTTGATGGTCAAGTCTCTTGTTAGGGTTAAGTAAGATAAGGAATCGTTTTGTCACACGTTGAAGCGGATGCACTCACAGCCGAAGTTGTGGCTGAATATTTACGAGATCACCCAGATTTTTTCCTCCAGCGTTCAGAGCTGGTTGACAGGCTCTCCTTGCCGCACCATCAACAAGGTGCGGTCTCTTTAGTGCATGTACAACTGAATCGTCAGCGTCAGCGAATTGAAGAGTTAGAGGAAGAGATCACAGCCTTTATGTCATTAGCGGCCAATAATGACCGCACTTTCCACGAATTTATGGATCTGCAAGAGCAGATCTTAAAATGTCATTCAATGCCGCAAGTATGCAAGGCAATAGAAAACAAAGCGCAAACCTTAGGTTTGGTAGCGTATATTCGTTTACTGGCCTCGCCTGAAACCGATTATCAATTGACCCAAGAGCAATGGCAGCGTTTTTCAACTAACCATTTTAATGGCAAAAATGCTTATTTAGGGCGTATGAAAAAGTTGGATCGCCAAGCGTTATTTGGTGAACAAACCGCTGCGCCAGAAATGGGTTCGTATGTGGTGCTACCATTAGGTAAGCGCTCATCACAAGGCGTGTTAGCGTTTGCAAGTGAAGATGGCGGCCATTTTCAACCGAGCATGGATACCCTCTTTTTACGTCATTTGGCGTTAGTTCTCTCTCATTTAATTGAGACTCTACCTTGGCAACCGATTGAGCATGACCGAATCAGCCACACCTCTGCCTAACGGCTTACAGCAGCCCTTAACTCGCTTCTATGAATATCTGCGGAGCGAGAAAGGGTTGAGCTTGCACACCCAACGCAATTACAAACAACAGCTGGAAACCATGGCGCAGCATTTGGTGCAGATGGGGCTGAATCAATGGCAACAAGTCGATGCCGCTTGGGTGCGACAGCTGGCGAGCAAAGGGATGCGTGAAGGGATGAAAGCCAGCAGTTTAGCGACGCGTCTCTCTTCATTGCGCAGTTTTTTTGATTTCTTGATCTTGCGTGGTGAATTGACAGCTAACCCGGCCAAAGGCGTTGCAGCACCGCGTAAAAAACGCCCGTTACCGAAAAACTTAGATGTGGATGAAGTCGCACAACTACTCGAAGTCAAGGATGATGATCCGCTGTCAGTGCGCGATCGAGCCATGATGGAATTGATGTATGGTGCTGGGTTGCGTTTAGCTGAGCTCGTCAGCATTAACGTAAAAGACCTGAGCTTTAGCCGCGGCGAGATTCGAGTGGTGGGTAAAGGGGATAAAGAACGTAAGGTGCCTTTTGCTGGCCAAGCCAAAGAATGGGTGGCGCATTGGTTGAAAATACGGACGCAGTTTGCGAACGCTGATGAGCAAAGCTTGTTTGTTTCAAAGCTGGGTGTGCGTATTTCGCATCGCAACGTACAAAAACGCATGGCCGAGTGGGGGCAAAAGCAGGCGGTGGCTAGCCATATTAGCCCACATAAACTGCGCCACTCTTTTGCGACTCACATGCTTGAATCGAGCAATAATTTACGTGCTGTGCAAGAGTTGCTGGGTCATGAGAATATTTCGACGACGCAAATTTATACTCATTTGGACTTTCAACATCTTGCGCAGGCCTATGACCAAGCGCACCCAAGAGCACGTAAAAAGAAACAGAGCGAGTAACGCATGCACTTTTATCGCAATATCGGCCCCATTAAAGCGATGAGCTTTGATTTGGACGACACGTTGTATGACAACCATCCAGTGATCCGTCATGTTGAGCAGCAAATGGTCGTGTGGCTGCATACTCATCATCCGCTTTCCGCGACGCGTCCGATAAGTTGGTGGCAGCAACTTAAACAGCAACTGGCGCTGCAAGAGCCACTGCTCGGTCATGATGTCACTCAGTGGCGATTTAAGCAGATAGAACAAGGCTTAATTCAATTAGGCTATTCGCCGCAACTTGCTTTACAGGCTGCGCAGAATGCCATTGAAGAAGTGTTGCGGTTACGTCACTTAATCACGGTGCCAGAGAAGACGCACCGCGTGATGACCGAACTGGCAAAGCGCATGCCGTTAGTAGCGATTACCAACGGCAATGTTGACCCGCACAAAATTGGCTTGGGGCATTATTTTCAACAAATTTTTAAAGCGGGTCCCGATGGCTTGGCTAAGCCGTATCCGGATCTTTTTGACAAAGCGCAGGCTGCATTACAGTTACCTGCAGCCTCGATTTTACACGTTGGTGATCATCTGATAACCGATGTGCAAGGCGCAAAATGCAATGGTTTCCAAGCCTGTTGGTATAACGATCAAGGCCAAACCTTGCTCGCCAGTCGTCAGGCCAAAGTGTTGCCTGATATTGAAATCCATCAACTGGATTCATTACTGCAGCTTTAGGGCGTGACCGCTTTTATCCGCTTGAAAAGCCTTGAGATAGTAAGTGAAAAACGCGCGTAACTCTCTCGCATTATTTGGTTCTCCGAGAGAGTTGAGCAGCTCAACGCCCACTTCTAACGTGCATAAATGGCCAGCATCTTGATTTCGCCTTAATCCATACTGAGAGATTTGATTTGGGGTGAGGTGTAGCTGCGGTAAATCGGATAACCAAGGGCTCTTATTGAGCATCTTCTTGGCTTCTTGCCATGTCCCATCCAGGATAATAAACACGATTTCTTGAGTGTCAGACGTTGAGAGAGATTGGTATTCGGTGAGCGATTGACTGCGCGTCGAAGGGAAAATAACCACAGCGTTTAACTTCTCATCCAGAATTCTCTTTTGTAATGATTTCGCCGTAGAGACTCGGTCCCAGATGTACACAGAGGAATTGGGCAAGCTACGCAGCAGCAGCTTGCCAGTATTGGTCGCTCGATGCGGTTCATTTTCATGCATTAGTAGTGCAATGCGCAGTTGGCTATCCAGTGTTGGTTGCAGTGAACAGAGGCATTGATAGCTAAAATGGCAAACTGGGCAAGGGCACGGTCTGGTCACTTATGGTGTCTCGATATTTTCAGAAAATAACGTTAAACCGCCATTGGCGATAGGGTAGAGAACATCGCCCACCTTCTCTTTTTCTGCTTTCAGTTGGTAACCAGTGCGAGTAAAGATACGTTCAGAAAGCAGATATTGTTGCTGGTGGCGCGTCATGACAACTTGGATCTGATTTAGGTTTAATGGTTGCCAAAACCCCTTTTCAACGGTCGATGGCTGACCATCGTTGTAGTCATAATGAGTGCTAGCGGTATGATCCGCATTCAGTTGCAAACGAATCGTGAAATCCCTATTTTGGCTCGAAGTAGCATGATAAGCCCCAACCCATGGAAGCGTCGCATCACTATTACCTAAGGTGGCACACCCCTGATAGCTTTTCTCACCGACCTTCAAGGTGGAACTCCAGCCGTACAGCGAGTCACTCATCCCGTCACTGCACATTTTTTGTGTGAGGAGCAGCGAACCTTGATTTATTTGGTACTCACGCTTGGTTTCAGATAGCTGACTTTTTGTGATAGCGAATGTTTGAGTTTCACCGCTGATGGTTTGAAAGTTAAGGTTTTTCCCTTCAAAGTGAATGGACCATGACGGTTCGTTGCCAAAAGCGCGTGTCGATTTGAGTGGTTGATTGCAGCGTTTAGGATTTTCAGCACTGAGCATATTGATGCTGGTCACGTTGAAACGTGCGCTGGAATCGGCATCGAAGCCTGTGCGGCTTGGCGCTGATAAAGTACCGATGAGCTCACCATACAAAGGCTGATAGGGCGAGCGAGCCAAACTCAAGGCTTGCTGAGTCTGCTGTGGTGTCAGTGCTAGCCAATATTGTTGATTGCTACCACAAGGTGTAAAGGTTTGCGCCTCATGACCTACAACGACTTCTCCACGCATAATAAAGGATTGCGCTTTGATTGAGCTGGGTTTATCCAAACTCGCCATCGGTACGGCTGGTGGCAGTGATGCGTTGTGTGTCGTACAGGCTTGCAGCATTAATGTGGTCAATAACAGCGCGGAACAGTGAAGCACTTTCATAACAGACTCTTTTTGGGCAATGCAACGAGGCTAGATTATGGCACAAAGGCGCTGGCAAATTGAACTGATGGGTGTGAATTTAACAACCCGCGGACAAGTATCAGAGATAAATCGCAAAGCCGTTATGAACAAAAAAACAGCGCTCAAATGGCGCTGTTTTTTGTGCCCGTTCGTTACTGCAGGCTGCTGTTACAATAAATGTTCACGCAAATAGTGAGCCACGGCGTCTTCTGCATTGCTACCAATCACTGTGTTATTCGGCAGTGCATTGAACACTTTTTGATGCGATGTGCCCATCACCAAGCCTTTACCAGCCATCGACAGCATTTCCACATCGTTCATACCATCGCCAAACGCAATACAGTTATCTAGGGTCAGGTTTAATGATTCTGCAACGGCTTTGAGCGCATCCCCTTTCGACACTTCTGCTGCCATCACTTCCAAGCACCAAGGTGTTGAGAAGGCGACGTTCAGTTTGTCGCCAAAAATATCGTTTAAGCGTTCTTCAAACTGAGCTAATAACTCATGATCTTGCGCTGGGTGGGTGAAGAATATTTTGGCGACGCCCTCGGTAGGTGCGTTATTGACATCAAATACTTGGTAGCTAAAGCCGGATTCTTCGTGGAAATCACGCAGCGTTTCATCTTCTTTATTCAATAACCACGATTCATCTTGATAGATGTGAACAAAAATATCAGGGTTTTGCTTAAACACGTCAATGACTGGCTGTACCAATTCTTGCGGTACATTTTTACTGTACATCAGGTTGTCATGTTGATCGTGAACGCGCGCGCCATTGGAAGTAATCATGTAGGCTGGAATGCCCGCTAACTGGCGAATACCCGCCACATCAACGTGATGGCGACCGGTAGCGAAGATGAAAGTAAAGCCTTTTTGGTGAAGTGCTTGTAACGTTTGCTTGGTGAATTCGCTCAATTGGTGGTTTGGCGCAAGTAGTGTACCGTCGAGATCGGACGCCACGATATGAATCGCGTGCTCTTTACATTCGGTGGTCATAAAACCCTCATTATCATGGTCGATTTGGTTTGCAGATCGCAGATGGTGGAGAAACTTTGGTGTGGCTTAGTTTACGCCATCTTAAAGAGGAAAAAGAGGGTAAAACTCTCAATTGAAATTTCCTCTATTTGCTCAGTTCTAACATCGTGATTAAACCGTGTTCTCAAGAGATTGGAATTGCTTAAATAGCTCATCAAGTGCTTGGTTTCGATAGCAATCCTTTTCAAAAAAGAGCTCATGCTTTGCTCCTTCAATGATGACCAGCTTGCTAGATGGATTGGTTTTCGCCAGCTTAGTGACAAAGCGGATTTGATCCGCATTACTGACAATCTCATCCTGCCCTGCTTGCAAGATGAGTGTTGGTAACTTCACTTGACGAGTCATCAGTTGGCACAGCTTCGCTGCCATTAGCCCTTGCCATACCCAGCGCGTGCTAGGGCCGCCGACTTGCAATTCGGGTTTGCGTTGGTACAGGTCTCGAAACCATTGGTAACGCACTTGACTTTGACTTAATGGGTTAATCTCAAAAGGCTTTGCAGAATAGGCTTGATAGCCTGGCGCATAGGTTGGTTTGCTATACATCGCCGTCAGCACTTGGCTCAGTGTCATGGCGATAGGACGTAATTGCCATGGCATGTTGACACCAAACATTGGCGCGCTGAGCACCATAGCCGCAAATGGGTGTTGAGGGTATGTTTGTACATACCGGGTCGCAATGGCACCGCCCATCGAGTGGGCGACGAGAAAACGTTGTGCATAATGGCTTAAGTCAAAGTGCTCAATGACACGCTGCATGTCTAAAATGTAGTCATCAAATTCACCGATATGGCCGATTTGTGGATCGTCGATTAATCGATCAGAAAGCCCTTGGCCACGGTGATCAAAAGAATAAATATCATAACCTTGTTGGAAAAAATCATAAAATAGCTCCTGATATTTCCAGCAAGATTCAATTCGTCCGTTAACGACGAAGATCGCCTTTGAGTGTTGAGGCGAGGTAAGTTTGCACCAATAAAGTTTTGTTTTATCAGCAGATTTGATAAAACCTTCTTCTCTGGAGTGCCAGAAATCGGCAATCGTGGTATTGATCACTTGCTCAAAGAAAGACTCTTGAGTATAAGGTGGGGAGTTTGGACTCGTCTGATTCATAGATTATTCTTATTGGACAGATTCGAGGAATAGTTCATTTTTAGGCTAGATTAGTCTAGTTGAGAGGAATTGCAATGGATACTCATGTTTGGCTTGCCTATGTGGTGACCGCGATACTGTTTAGTTTGGCGCCGGGTTCAGGTACGGTCAATTCCATCAGCAATGGCCTTAGCTACGGTACACGTAAATCACTAGCCGCGATTGTGGGTTTACAATTGGGTTTGGCTTTTCACATCATGTTGGTGGGAGCCGGAATTGGTGCCTTAGTGGCACAATCAGCCATGGCATTTAGTGTGATTAAGTGGGTTGGTGCTGCGTATCTGGTGTGGTTAGGTGTTCAAAAATGGCGTGATCGTTCAAGTATGATGACCAATGCAACGGCTCAAATGCAAACGAGTTGGTCTTTATTGCGTCGAGCGGTGTTGATCAACCTGACAAATCCTAAATCCATCGTCTTTCTGGTGGCGCTTTTTCCACAATTTATTGACCCAACCCAAGATCAGTTCATTCAATTGTTGGTGTTAGGCGTGACCACGGTAACCATTGATTCGATTGTGATGCTTGGTTACACCTCCTTAGCCGCACGAATGGGGCGCTTTATTCGTTCAGAGAGTGTCATGAGTAAGATTAACCGAGTATTTGGCTCGATGTTTATTGGTTGTGGAGCGCTACTGGCAGTGGCGAAGTCCTAAGATGGCTATGTCTCAATTATTAGTTGTTAATCACTAATGCATTATTCTTATGTCGCACGACAACCGATCTTAAATGCCAAGCAGCATACGCTTGGCTATGAATTGCTCTTTCGTGATGGGGAAAAAAACGCGTTTCCAGCGCACATTGAGTCGAATCGAGCCACGTATCGCTTGATCGTCGAAAACTTTCTTGCGGTGGGGATCAATCCTAATATTCCCAAATCACGTTGTTTTATTAATTTTCCCTACAAGAGTTTAATTCGCCGTCTGCCTTTAACGTTGCCGCGAGAACAAATTGTGGTGGAAGTGCTCGAAACCTGTGAGCCGACGGATGAACTGCTTGAGGCGATTAAAGAGTTGTATCGGCGTGGCTATCTGGTGGCGCTGGATGACTTTGTGTATGCGCCAGAATGGGAACGCTTTCTGAGTTATGTGCACATCGTCAAGCTCGATATTATGGCGCTGGGCTTAGATCACGCTTGCGAGTTTGTACGTCAGCGTTTAGCGGAAGGCAGTAAGCGTCGTTATTTAGCGGAACGAGTTGAAACGGATCACCAGTTCACCGTGACACGTAATGCCGGTTTTAGCTTTTTCCAAGGTTATTTCTTTAGTAAACCAGAAATGATCAAGCAGCGTTATGTTGGACCAGAGCAGATTATCGCCTTAGAGCTTTTTCGAGAAGTTTGTAAGCCAAATGCTGATTTTGAACGTATTGAATACATTGTCGCGCAAGATGTAGCGCTCTCATACAAGTTGCTCAGATTCGTCAACACTATGTCTGATCGCTTATCCGTGCCGATTTCCTCTTTTCGTCAAGCCTTGGTCTATCTTGGTCAAGATAAACTCAAAACCTTTGTATCACTAGCTGTTGCTTCATTTGTCTCAGCTAAAAAGCCGAAAGAGTTGTATAACCTCTCTTTGCAACGTGCTCAATTTTGCCAATTAATGTCTGGGCATCCTTCATTTCGTCAACATCGCGAGCAAGCTTTTTTAATTGGTCTTTTTTCTGTGTTAGATGCCTTACTGGATATTTCAATTGAAGAGCTGGTTGCGCAGTTACCCTTGTGTGACGTGGTCAAACTAGCATTGCAAAAGCGTGAAGGACCCATTGGCGAGCTGTTGGCACTTGAGGAGTGTTTTGAGCAAGCGGACTGGCAAGGAGTGGAAAGCCATTGTGATCTGCTAGGGCTTGAATTAAATCAAGTCAGTGATGAGCTTTCGGCGGCGCAGCGCTGGAGTCAAGATATTCATCGTTTGCTGTAATAAATTTCGTGCGAATATAAAAACCGCCGTCATGAGCGACGGCGGTTTGCCCAAACTTAGGGTTTATTGCAGCCAAGCATTCAGCATCCATACCAGTTTCTCTTGTTCGCGGATGTAGTCACTCATCAGTGCTGAAGTGCCTTCATCTCCCGCCTGCGTCGCAATTTCAAGAATTTCTCGTTGCTGGTGGATCAATACACTGAATCCCTTAACCAATCCTTGCATGGTTTCTTGACCATTAGTTGCGTTAGTGTGTTCTGACACTTGTGCTGTTGCTAAATAGGCGCTGAAGCTATGCAACGGTTGATAACCTAAAGTCAAAACTCGTTCCGCTAACTCATCAATTTTGACCTGTATGTCAGTGTAAATCTCTTCAAATTTTGCGTGCAGTTCAAAGAACTCTTTTCCTTTGATATTCCAATGGTAACCACGAGTATTCATATAAAACACTTGGTAGTTAGCCAATAATTGGTTTAACGCTTGTGCAAGTTGTTGGCTTTGGTTGGTATCTAAACCGATCAAATTTGTTGTCATGTGTTCACCTCGTTGTCATGGATAAGTGATTTCTCTTGTTAAGCATTAGATTGCACCTTGAAGTGAACAAAATAAATTCGTTTTGATTGATTTATTCGATAGGTATTAGCTATTAATTATAATGGCATTAGTGATCCTTTACCGATAACTGACTTGCGGATTACATAGCCAACTATTTCAACTTTATAGTAGAAACCTTAAAACACTGTGGATAGGCACTATGACCAAACGAGTTATTTTTTTTGATTTATTGCGCTGTTTGGCGGCTGTAGCGGTGATCGGTATTCATGTGTTGGCCCCCTATCGGCAGCAACTCGGCGATATTCCTTTTGAGCAGTGGGTGGTTGCGGTTGGCATCAATAGTGTAGGCCGTTGGGCTGTGCCAGTCTTTATATTGATCACTGGAGCCTTAATGCTCAGTGATCGTCGCCCTTTTGATGCGCGTTATTATGTTCAGCGACGTCTTGGCAAAGTTTTGCTGCCATTTATCGTTTGGTCGCTCTTCTATGCTTATTTGTCCGGCTGGAGTGCGAATGGATTTGATGGGCAAGTTGCAAAGGCGGTGCTGAGTAACAGTACGCACCACGCAACGTATTACCATTTAGGTTTTTTTTATTACTTTATCCCACTTTATTTTGTGATCCCTTTTCTACAACTGCTAGTCCGAAGAGTTGATGATAAAGCGCTGTACGCATTAGTTGCCGTGTGGCTGCTGACGACCACCTTATTTTTATGCGGTATTGATGGCCCTTGGAGCAATGAGCTATGGCTGTTTGCTGGTTATTTACCGTTGGGTTACTTGCTCTATCAGAAGGTGCCACTCAACCGAGTAACGCTATGTATGGCGATTCTGCTTGGCTGTCTGGCACTATTGACGACGGTATGGATGGTGGTCAGCCACAGTGTCGCAGCGGGTGAGTATACGATTGGTCGCTGGCTCTCTTATAAAACACTGAACGTTGTGTTAGCCGCCAGCATGATATTTATAGTGTGTCGATATTTTGCTGAGAGATTGCCCGCTCGTGCTAAGCAAGTCGTAAGTGTGATAAGCCAGCACAGCTTAGGCATCTATTTATTACATCCCATCTTTCTATGGCCTGTAAAAGAGTATGGGTGGGATCAAGGGAATCCCGCATGGGTGATCCCGTTATGGATTCTCGTAAGCGGCGCAGGATCACTGGCGGTGAGTATATGGGTTGCTCGCTCTACAAAAACACGTTGGTTATTACCTTAACGCTTGAGTGCAAAGTGTAGAAACTTGTGTCCGCAATAAGTCAGCATTCCTTGGTCGCCTGGGTTAAGTGCATGGTAATAATGCACGCCGACTTGAAATTCCCGCTTTGGGCCAAGTTTGCCTTTTTGGACGTAAATCCAAAACTCCTGATCTTCTTCCCCAGAGCGAGCATGAGGGATGACGATGGCTTGCTTGTCGATAATCGTGACATTAGCAGTGCGTTCGGGGGCGTTTTCGCCTTGCACATGGCGACGATAGAAATAACTAAATACCCAAATAGCAGAGATAACTAACAAAGCGACAACGATAAGTAATGAAAGCGGCATGGTGAACTCCTTAGCGATGAAGGCGACATTTTAGCGTGCAACATATGGCAAAGGAGTGTTGCTTGCTACTAAAGCGTGAGTTTGATTGGTTTGACGGTTTTTTTTCCGGCGGATATCACATTTCCTCGGCAGGTTAGCGAGCAAAAATGCTCAACTATCTCGTGGGGAAGTATGATAAAAATAGATGGAGCGCCACCAGAGTTGGCACAGGAGGGCGATAATGTCAGATATTGAGAAAGTGGTTTTGCGAACGCGTCGATTGGAAAGCTTGTTGAGAGAGCAATATCACGCTGAGGGGAAGGGGTTACATCAATTGGTGACTAGCTGTGAAGAGCGTTTACCACATGATGTGGTGGGCAAGCTGAGGTTCATTGCCACTATTCGTAACAAAGTTGTGCATGAAGATAACTATCAGTTAGAAGATCGCAAAGCATTTCTTCGTGTGTGTGATGAATGTGAGAAGGAGCTGACTCCGCGCAGCGGTCGTTTTATTTGGCGCGTAGCCATTTCATTAATGACCTTAATCACGTTAGCGGCGCTTCTTTTTTACTATCTTCATTGGGAAGCCCTATCGAAACACGTCACAATTCCATAAATGGTATTAGGTCGTTTTACTCAATCGTTAGATAAAAAAAGAGGACACGAAAGTGTCCTCTTTTTTTATTGGGAATTAGATACTTAGTACATCATTGGCAGTGTCATTAGGCCTACGATAACCGCGATCATTACAAGTCCCTGTTTTTGAGATGAAGAAATCATAACACTGCTCCTTTATTCTGTGGTTTCATTCTATGAATATGAGAATAGCACTACTTTGTTTAGTTGATCAACCTCAATTTGATGAAGTATCCAAAATAACACCTTAACATCATCATATTCAGGGAATATTGGCAATGTTTAGTGCTTGTTTTGGTGTGTTTATATAATGTTCTTCTTGGTGTTGTTTTAATCTGTATTTATTTAATTCGTTGAACTTGTTTAATTTTATTAGGTTAATGTGATGT
>NZ_CAWPDB010000154.1:0-22143 GCF_963886625.1 Vibrio sp. V23_P3S9T160 | reverse complement strand
CTTCACAACCTATAGCTTATGGTGCAAAAGGTCAAGTTGTTGGTTAAAAATCATGTTGCAATGGGATTTACCACCTAATCTTCTAAATAAATTGAATACATTCAATAGGATAGTTTTTCTGATGTCACAGTTTTGTAACATGAAAATCTCATCAAATAAGAATCAGCCATAAAAAAGGCCAGCATCAAATGCTGGCCAAAAAGTATAACGTTGGAAGGTATCATCGCTGCTCAGCGCTCTGGATCACTTTTAACCAGTGAAAAGAGCGCGAGGTATTAGGCTGAAAGCATCAATGAGTCGGCTTTCGCTTCTAAGTTGGTATTGCCCATTAAATAAGCGTCGATCTCGCGTGCGCACTCGCGCCCTTCATTGATACAACGTACGACCAACGATTGTCCTGTGCGCATATCACCTGCAGCGAAAACACCTTTTTGGTTGGTCGCAAAACCTTGTGTTGCCACATTGCCACGCTCATCCAACTTGATATCAAGCTGAGCAAGTACCCCATGTGGTTCTGGATGTAAAAAGCCCATAGCAAGGAAAGCCATATCACAAGCAATAATACGTTCACTGCCCGCGACTTCATCAAAGTTCGGGCGCTCACCCGGTTTTGCATCTTGCCAAACGATATCAGCAACACGTAGCCCTGTGACTTGACCTTGCTCGTTGCCGAGGAACTCTTTGGTCAGAATATTCCAATGACGTTCGCAGCCCTCTTCGTGGGAGGTTGAGGTGCGCAAAATCATTGGATATTGCGGCCAAGGCATATTGGCTGGGCGTTTATTGGCTGGGATCGGCATGATTTCAACTTGCGTGATGCTTGCGGCGCCGTGTCGGTTTGAGGTTCCGACACAGTCAGAACCAGTATCACCACCACCAATTACCACCACATGTTTGCCCTTAGCGTGGATCTCATCAGTTTTAAGATCCATGTTATTCGCGCGGCGGTTATTTTGTGCCAGAAACTCCATCGCAAAATGAACCCCTTTTAACTCGCGCCCCGGAATCGGCAGGTTACGAGGCACGGTAGAGCCACCAGTAAGCAAGATGACATCAAACTCTTGACGCAGTTGCTGTGCGTTGATATCAACACCGATATGTGCGTTTACTTCAAACTTGACGCCCGCTTCTGCCATCAAATTGATTTTGCGATCAATAACGTCCATACCCAGTTTGAAATCCGGAATGCCAAAACGCAGCAGGCCGCCGACTTTTTCATCACGTTCAAACACAGTAACTGAGTGACCCGCGCTGTTCAACTGCTCAGCTGCGGCCAAACCTGCCGGGCCAGATCCAATGATAGCGATGGTTTTTCCAGTACGAGAACGCGGCTTTTTCGCTTTGGCATAGCCTTCGCGATAAGCCGTTTCCACGATGGTTTTTTCGATATTACAGATGGTAATGGGATCTTGGTTGATCCCGAGTACGCACGAACTTTCGCAAGGTGCAGGGCACACGCGACCAGTAAACTCGGGGAAGTTATTGGTTGAGCTTAAGATCTTCCAAGCTTCTTCCCAACTATCACGATAAACGGCATCGTTAAATTCAGGAATAATGTTACCGATAGGGCAACCGTTATGGCAAAACGGTACTCCGCAGTCCATGCAACGAGACGCTTGAGTATTAATTTTGCTACCAAACTCTTCGTTGAGGACAAACTCTTTGTTGTTTTGAATGCGAACCATTGGATCGAGCTTTTTTGGCAGCTCGCGGCCATGTTCTAAAAATCCAGTAGGCTTACCCATTTATACGGCCTCCACTTCTTCCGTTTGTACTTGCGCAGCTGCAGCCTTGCGTTTTTGAAGAACCGCTTTGTAGTCACGCGGCATCACTTTTACCATTTGGGTAAGGTTTGCTTCAAAATTATCAAGGAATAACTGAGCCACTTCACTTCCTGTGAACTGAACATGCTTGTTGAGCATCTCACGTAGCAGATCGGTATCTTCTTGTTGCAGTGGGTCGAGATCAACCAATTCAGCGTTAAGCTTAGTTTCGAAGTCTCCATGTCGATTCCACACGTAGGCTACACCGCCGCTCATACCAGCCGCAAAGTTACGTCCTGTCGAACCGAGGATCACTGCGACTCCACCTGTCATGTATTCACAGCCGTGATCGCCGATACCTTCTACGACCACTTTAGCTCCTGAGTTACGCACGCAGAAACGTTCTCCAGCAAGGCCGCGAATATAGGATTCACCAGAAGTTGCGCCATAGAAACAGACGTTACCCACCACGATATTATCTTGCGCAATGATGGTTGAGCGCGTGTCAGGGTAGAGCACTAACGTACCGCCAGATAAACCTTTGCCCCAATAATCGTTGGCATCACCTTCCACTTCAAACGTTACACCTTTAGCAAGGAATGCACCGAATGATTGTCCTGCGGAGCCGTTGAATTTAACTTTCATTGGCTGAGGTAGACCTTGGTCTTTGTATACCTTCGATATTTCGTTCGACAGCATAGTACCCGTGCTACGGTCAGTGTTGACGATAGGGAAGACTGCGTTAACCGCTTCGCCTTTTTCAAGCGCGGGGTTGGCTATTTGAATTAGCTGACGATCTAGTACGTTTTCTAGATGATGATTTTGTTTGGTTTGGCAATAAACACCATCTTCTGCACGAGGCTCTTGAATGTACAACACTGGTGACAAATCGAGGTTTTTGTATTTCCAGTGGTTGATGTTGTCACGCACTTTCAGTTTATGCGATTGGCCAACCATTTCATCGATAGTACGGAAACCCAGTTCAGCCATGATTTCACGTAAGCCTTGCGCCATGTATTGGAAGAAGGTGACGACATCGTCTACGCGGCCATCAAAGCGCTCACGCAAGGTTTTGTTTTGTGTCGCAATCCCTACTGGGCAGGTGTTTTTATGACACTTACGCATCATGATACACCCTTCAACCACTAGCGCAGCGGTGGCAATTCCCCACTCTTCCGCGCCTAACAATGTCGCCATTGCAAGGTCACGTGGTGTTTTCATCTGACCGTCACTTTGCACCACAATGCGATTACGCAGGCCATTTTTAAGCAAGGTTTGGTGCGTTTCAGCAAGGCCGAGCTCCCAAGGTAAGCCTGTGTGACGAATCGAAGACATCGGTGATGCACCCGTGCCGCCATCATAGCCAGCAATTAACACCACATCCGCTTTGGCTTTAGCCACACCGGAGGCGATAGTACCAACTCCGGCTTCGGAAACTAATTTCACGTTGACGCGGCCGGTACGGTTCGCGTTTTTCAAATCAAAGATCAGCTGCGCCAAATCTTCGATCGAATAGATATCGTGATGCGGTGGTGGTGAAATAAGACCGACTCCCGGAGTCGAGTGGCGTGTCGCACCGATCCAATCATCAACTTTATCACCCGGCAGTTGCCCACCTTCACCTGGTTTCGCGCCTTGAGCCATTTTGATCTGTAGTTCATCGGCATTGGTGAGGTAGTAGGAGGTCACGCCAAAACGACCAGAAGCAACCTGTTTAATTGCAGAGCGTTCCCAATCGCCATTTTCTTTGCGTTCAAAGCGTGCTGGATCTTCACCGCCTTCACCCGAGTTGGATTTCGCGCCAATACGGTTCATCGCCACGGCTAACGTTGAGTGTGCTTCGTAGGAGATGGAACCAAACGACATGGCACCGGTTGCGAAGCGTTTTAAAATACGTTCAATCGGCTCCACTTCCTCAATGGGAATCGAACCGGCTGGATTTTTAACAAAATCAAGCTGGCTACGCAGCGTGGCAGCGTTGTCGCCTTGGTCATCTACCGCTTTCGCGTATTGCTTGAACTGCACATAATCTTTGTTGCGTGTTGATTGTTGCAGCAACGAAATCGTCTCTGGGTTAAACAGGTGTTTTTCGCCACGCTGTTTCCATTGATAAACGCCGCCCACATCCAACACTTGCACTGGAACTTCGCGAGTCGGGTAGCCCACGCGATGGCGAACTAACACCTCTTTTGCGATGTCATCAATAGTCAAACCTTGGATGCGCGATACAGTGCCAGTGAAGTACTTATCTACCACTGATTTGCTGATGCCCAAGGCTTCAAAAATTTGCGCACCGTGGTAAGACTGCAGTGTGGAAATGCCCATTTTGGAGAAGATCTTCAGCAGCCCGCCGTTGATGCCTTTGCGGTAATTGTCAAACAGATCTTTTGCTGCAATGGTCGGGTCGAGTTTTTTGACTCGTTGTAAATCGATAATGGTTTCAATGACTAAATACGGGTTAATCGCATTTGCGCCATAGCCAATCAATGTCGCAAAGTGGTGCGTTTCACGCGCGTCGCCGGTTTCTACCACTATGTCACATTTAGCTCGTAAGCCTTTGCGGATCAGGTGGTGATGAACTGCACCGACAGCGAGCATTGCAGGGATCGCCGCATGGTTTGAGTTTACCGCGCGGTCAGTCAATAAAATAATCGAGTAACCATCGATAACCGCATCTTCTGCATATTGGCAAATGCGTTTCAGCGCGCGTTCCAATTTGCCTTGATCTTCACTGGCTTGAAATACGATATCTAAGGTTTTCGCTTGCAGATGTTCGTTATCAATAGCGCGCAGTTTCTCAAGCTCAGAGTTGGAAAGAACCGGAGATTCCAATTCGACTTTTAAGCAGTGCAGGGGGGTCTCTGTCAGTAAGTTCTGATCTTTACCGAGGTAAGTATTGAGCGACATCACCATTCTTTCACGGATCGGGTCGATCGGTGGGTTGGTGACCTGAGCAAACAGTTGCTTAAAGTAGTTGGAGAGATGCTGTGATTGATGCGAAAGCACTGCTAGAGGCCAGTCTGCACCCATAGCCGAAAGCGGTTCATAACCGGTTTTTGCCAAAGGAAGAATGATTTCATTCACCTCTTCTGAGCTGACGCCAAACGACTGTTGGCGTGACATTAGACGCTCAGGAGCAGGTTGGCTGTACTGGTTGCTCGCTTCAGGCAGTTTTTTCAAGCTGAGGAGGTTCTCTTCAACCCATTTGGCGTAGGGCTGCGCATTCGCAATGCTGTCTTTCACTTCCTCATCAGAAATGATGCGTCCTTGCTCTAAATCAGCGACAAAGATACGTCCGGGCTGTAAACGGCCACGGTATTCCACGTTCTCTGGTGCAATTTCAACCACGCCAGATTCAGAAGCCATGATCAGAAAATCATCTTTAGTCACGGTATAACGTGATGGGCGCAGGCCGTTACGGTCCAGTGTTGCGCCAACTTGTACACCATCAGTAAAACATACTGATGCTGGGCCATCCCACGGTTCCATGACGTTAGCATGGTATTGGTAAAATGCGCGGCGGGTTGGATCCATATTTTTATTTTCTTGCCACGCTTCAGGGATCATCATCATCAGGGCGTGTGGCAGGCTGCGGCCAGACAGAACCAGTAACTCTAATGCCATATCGAAGTTGGCGGAATCTGAACTGCCTTCTTGGCAAATTGGCAGCAGCATGTCGATTTCAGCTTGTGTAAACAAATCTGATTCGAGGATCGCTTCGCGCGCTTTCATCCAGTTTAAATTGCCGCGAACTGTGTTGATTTCGCCGTTGTGCGCAATGTAACGGAAAGGTTGAGCTAAGCGCCATTTAGGGAATGTATTGGTCGAAAAACGAGAATGCACCAGTGCCAGCGCGGTCACCATGGTCGGATTTTGTAGATCAAGGAAGTACTGTGGTACTTGCTCTGTAGTGAGCTGACCTTTATACACCAAGGTTTTGTAAGACATGGAGTTGATGTAAAAATCATCACCAATGTTAGATACACTTTCTAAGCATACGCGGACGGTGTAATTACGCAGAACGTACAATTTACGCTCTAATTCTGCGGGGGTGGTACTTGGGCCACCGGAGATGAAAACGTGCTCAAATTGAGGCTCAGTGCTAAGTGGGTCTGCGCCAATCATGGAGTTATCGGTTGGCAAAACGCGATAACCCAGTACTTCTAAATCGAGTCTCTTGGCGTTGCGTTCTAAAATATCACGACACTGGGCGCGTTTGTGCTCATCTCTTGGAAACAGCACCACGCCGACGCCGTACTTTTCAAACGAAGGCAGTTTTAAGCCAAGTTTAACGGTCTCTTCAAGTAAAAACTCATGGGGTTTTTGTAATAAGATACCTGCGCCATCACCAGAACATGGGTCACAGCCTTGGCCACCACGGTGTTCCATACGAGCAAGCATGTCTAAAGCTTGAGTCACAACTTGGTGAGACTTACGGTTTTTCAGGTGGGCAACAAAACCGATACCACAAGCGTCATGCTCCAATTCAGGAGTATATAGACCTCGTGAATCCTGCTCTCTATCTACCATAGATACATCCTTCCAGTTCAATTTAGACGCACGTGTGCTAAGGCATACTTAGCGATGCGACTTGTCCTTTAATTGTTATCAATCTAAACCTGCCTGTGTTGGCGGGTTCGAATCCTTTCCGTCTCTCGCCGGAAAAATATGGCGAGAAAAACATTCCTTAGTGATATTCAATTTATTTATGCCACTTGCTAGTGGTTTGTATAGGAGGGGTGCGAATATCACCGATTTTTCCACAACTATTTATGTAAGGAATATCACAAAAAATAGGGCGGATGTGTAAGTATCCTACAATTTTGTTTATAGGAATTCCAACGAAAACTCATTTTAGTCGCCCATTTTTTTCGTTAAAAATGCATGTACCGTTTAACATTGGTGCAACATTAAGCAAATAACGCTGTTTTTATGAATGTTTATTGATTTTTGTTAGGTTGGAGAGTGTTTGATACGGCTACTCTTTGTGAATTTATTTTGCAGGGATGTAATTTAGTTACATAAATCTAACTGAGATTCATTACTATCTATAAGCGGTATTTCTTCAATGCAATTACATCAACTGGTTAACACGATCGGCCAAGATCTGCAGCGCCGTTATGGCGAAAAAGTTCACAAGCTGACCCTGCATGGTGGTTTTAGCTGTCCGAATCGAGATGGCACGATTGGGCGAGGTGGTTGCACCTTCTGTAATGTCGCTTCTTTTGCTGATGAAGAAACACAAGCCCAAAGTATTGAGCAGCAATTGACAGAACGCGCTGGTGAAATCAAACGTGCCAAAAAATATCTCGCGTATTTTCAAGCTTATACCAGTACCTATTCGGAAGTGCAGGTGTTGAAAAATATGTATCAGCAAGCGCTTCAATCGGCTGACATTGTTGGGTTATGCGTTGGCACTCGGCCTGATTGTGTACCCGATGCTGTGCTCGATTTATTGGCCGATTATGTGCGACAAGGTTTTGAAATTTGGCTCGAACTGGGTTTGCAAACCGCCAATAATCAAACACTCAAACGGATCAACCGTGGTCATGATTTTGAATGTTATGCGTTGATCACTGAGCGTGCTCGAGCCTTGGGGATCAAAGTATGCACGCATCTCATTGTGGGGCTACCTAAAGAAACGCGTACCGATAATCTTCAAACCTTAAAGCAAGTCTTAACGGTAGGCACTGATGGTATCAAGTTACATGGGTTGCATATTGTTGAAGGCAGTACGATGGCCAAAGCGTGGCGAGCAGGAAAATTACAAGCGCCAACGTTAGAAGAGTATGTTTCCATTGCGAGTGAATTGATTCAAATGACGCCGCCTGAGATCATTTATCACCGAGTCTCGTCAGCCGCCCGGCGGCCGACACTGCTTGCGCCACTGTGGTGTGAAAATCGTTGGCTTGCGATGACCGAAATAGGCCGAGCACTTAATCAAGGTGGCGCGCAAGGCTCACGCTTAAGTCGAGCGTTTGTCTATACGCTTCCAAACAGCTAAAGATTCAAGCAATTTCGCAAATCCTTGTGATTAACTTGGCTGACGAATCGACGTTAAACGCGTTAGACTAGTGGCACTGTTATTACATGGAAGTGTTTAATGAAACCCATGAAAAACCTTGCCCAGTACTATGTCGACCTATTGGTCAAACTGGGCATTCTTCGTTTCTCCATTCTTCTTGCGCTCGCTTTAGTGGCCTTGGCAGTGGTGGTGCAAGTTGGTATCACGTTGGTGCTCAATGGTTATGTTGATGATATCGACATCGTTCGTTCTGTCTTTTTTGGTTTATTGATCACGCCTTGGGCGGTCTATTTTCTTTCAGTGGTGGTCGATCAGTTAGAAGAGTCACGTCAACGCCTCTCGAAGTTGGTTTCTAAGCTCAAAGACATGCGCTCACGCGATCAAGAGCTCAATTATAAGCTTCAGCAAAATATCGAAAAACTCAACCAAGAAATTGAAGAGCGAATTAAGGCAGAGGAAGCGCGTGAAGAGGCGATGGCCGATTTAGAAAATGAGGTCTATCAACGCGAAAAAACGCAGCTTGAATTGGCAGAAAGAACCGCCTTATTGCGCTCTTTTATCGATGCCTCTCCTGATCTGATTTACTACCGTAATGCGAACGGCGTTTTTTCTGGCTGCAACCGAGCGATGGAAGAGCTAACGGGCAAGCGTGAGCATCAGTTGGTTGGGTTAACTCCGTGGGATGTCTATAGCAAAGAAGTCGCGCAACAGATCGTTGAAACTGACGAAAAAGTGTTTGCTGACAATCAAGCCATCACTTATGAGCAGTGGCTTGAATACCCTGATGGTCGCAAAAACTATTTTGAACTGCGCAAAGTCCCTTTTTATAGCAAAGATGGCCGCCACTTAGGGTTGGTGGGCTTTGGGCGAGACATTACCGAACGTAAACGCAATCAAGAGTCTTTGGAAAAAGCGAGCCGGGATAAAACCACTTTTATTTCGACCATCAGCCACGAATTGCGCACACCACTCAACGGTATCGTTGGTTTGAGCCGCATGTTGCTCGATAGCCCCATGACCCCAGAACAGCGTAAGTACATGCAGACCATTAATGTCAGTGCCATTACGTTAGGTAATATCTTCAACGATATCATTGATATGGATAAGTTTGACCGCCGGAAACTAGAACTACTGCCAGCGCCGTTGAATTTTGAAGAATTTGTTGCTGAAATTGAAAGCATCTCGGCGTTGATGGCAGAGCAAAAAGGGCTTAGGTTTGATCTCGAACGGCTCAGTGATTTACCTGTTGCGATTGAAGTGGATGCTACGCGCCTGCGTCAGGTATTGTGGAACCTGATAAGTAATGCGATGAAATTTACCAAAGAAGGTGGCGTCGTCATGACGGTCTGCGCTGATATTGAGGATAAGTTTGCGCACATTACCATGGAAGTTGAAGACACAGGCATTGGTATACCAGAGGCTGAACTCGATAAAATCTTCGCCATGTATTACCAAGTTAAATCGGGTAAGGACAATTTGCACGCTGTTGGCACGGGGATTGGCTTAGCGGTATCTCGCCAGTTAATCAACTTAATGGATGGTGATATTTCTGTGAGCAGTGAAGAAGGTTTTGGTAGCACCTTCACCGTTTCAATTCGTGTGCCTTTGGCACAAGATGCCCAATTCAAACCAACGTTACCCGTTCCTCAAAAAAGTTTAGCCATTTTTATGGTTGAAGATATTGAGCTCAATATTACAGTTGCTCGTTCTTTGCTAGAAAGTTTAGGACACACGGTTACCGTCGCTATGACAGGTGAAGAAGCCAAACAAAAATTTGTGCCGCAAGAGTACGATCTGGTTTTCCTCGACATTCAACTGCCAGACATGACCGGGTTTGATGTCGCTGCGTTTTATCGAGAAACTTATGATAACCTTCCGCCACTTGTTGCATTGACCGCCAACGTATTGAAAAATAAAGCTGAATATCTAGAGAAAGGGATGGATGACGCGATCAGTAAACCATTGTCAGTACTGGCGATTCAAGAGGTGATTGCAAAATTCACCCATAGTGAGGCGACTCAACTTGCCGACGCTAAGGTTAAGGCTGCCTCAGTAGAACACAGTGAGTTGAACACGCATTTGCTCGATCTTGAAATGCTTGAGTCTTATATCGATATTGTTGGCCCGAAACCTGTACTGGAAAGTATCCAAATGTTCGAGCAGATGATGCCCAGTTACGTTGAAGTGCTAGATTCCAATATGGTAGCAAAAGATCAAGCAGGCATTGTTTCAGAAGCACACAAAATCAAGGGTGCTGCGGGTTCAATTGGTTTGAAACACATTCAAAACGTTGCACAAAAGGCACAGTCGCCAGAGCTACCTGCTTGGTGGGAAAATATTGGTGACTGGATAGATGAAATTAAAAATGGGTATCAACACGATATTCAAGTCTTGAAACAATGGTTAACTCAAAGGTAATGGTATGAAAAAAATCGGGTTGGCTTCATTAGTCATGGCACTACTATCTGGCTGTAGTTCACCGCAAGTGAATTGGCTGCAGGACAGCAGTGCCGTGATATCAAATATCACCATTGGGTTGAAAAGTAACCTTTGGATCAATCAAATGCCTACAGCTAATGAGAGCGAAATACCTCTTGTGCATGGGACATTAAGATTGGATTCGTCGGCAATATTACCTGCCAATTTAACGATTGACGCGTTGATGGTCCAGCAAAGGGATAAAAATTGGCTGGTGGGCAGTGAATCGTTAGATTTACGGACTCAAAGTGAAGATCAATGGGAAGTGGTGTTTGAATGGCCGATGCAGCTTAATGTGGATAAGCCCGTTAATGTAGCTTTGCAATTGAGCGATGGTACAACAGCGCAGTGGCTTATCGAAAAGAGCGTCTTCATCGACAAAGTCTATTAGATTTATAGAACGGCTCCACGCGCAGTAGTCAGCCATGAAAAAAGCCCTTTAACCTGAGGTTAAAGGGCTTCTAACTATCTGGGGGTAGACGTTTAGTCTTCTAGATCACCACAGAAGCGGTAGCCTTCGCCATGAATTGTGGCGATGATCTCTGGCGTACCTGAGACTGATTCAAAGTGTTTACGGATACGACGAATCGTCACATCTACGGTTCTGTCGTGTGGTTTCAATTCACGGCCAGTCATCTTTTTAAGCAAATCTGCGCGAGTTTGGATTTTTCCTGGGTTCTCACAGAAGTGCAGTAAAGCGCGGAATTCTGAGCGAGGAAGCTTGTAGCCTTCACCATCCGGATTCACTAAAGAACGGCTATTGATATCCAATACCCAACCGTTGAACTCATATTTTTCCACACTGCGTTTTTCTTCTTGAGTCGTATTGGTATTCATTGAACGACCTAGAAGATTACGAGCACGAATCGTCAGTTCACGTGGGTTAAATGGTTTGGTGATGTAGTCATCAGCCCCGATCTCTAAACCGAGGATTTTATCAACTTCATTATCACGACCAGTCAAAAACATCAGTGCAACATTAGCCTGTTCACGAAGCTCACGAGCTAACAGAAGGCCGTTTTTACCTGGTAAATTGATGTCCATAATGACCAAGTTAATGGGGTTATCAGACAGCACATGGTGCATCTCTTCACCGTTACTGGCCTCAAAAACAGCGTATCCCTCTGCTTCAAAAATACTCTTAAGAGTGTTACGAGTTACTTGCTCATCTTCAACGATAAGAATCTGCGGGGTTTGCATTGGCGGTACCTAAACTTGTGAAAAAATTGTGCTAATAGAATTAATTGTAGGCAAAAAATTGCAACATACAGGTAATCTGCTGCCGATAATAAACTAAAGTTTTGAAAAAAACACTTACTTCAGTTGCCCGCCGTCCTTAGGCATATCTTGCATTGAGGTCTCCATACCCTCGGTGTTCTACTAGTCTTTAAGGCGGATTCTATAATGTTAACAGCATGCTAACAACGGCAGAATGTTAATTCCAATCACTTTGTTGATTTACATCAAGAGTTCTAATGTAACAAATATTAATCGTCTTAAGCAGTTGTAAATTTACACCACATTACCCATGCAAATAGCATGCTTTTTGGGGATTTTCGCTGGGGATGGTAGCATTAGGCGTAATGGGCTTTACCTCACATAGAAATTTACCAGCAAAGAACTTGTTAACTCGATACTTGTCAAAAAATGGGAATTGCGTAAAAAATCAACGTTTACAGCGGGGGATATCGCACTATTATGGATGTCACCAATATGAATATTAAGTCTTTTAAATGCAGTTGGCCGCCAAGTTATGCTCATTCTCAGCGGATTTTTCTTTACATCGTTTGTATGAATAGGTGAGTAAAGTATCTGGCATTATGGTTCATTGAGCTGTGGTTTTACAGCGCGTCTAATGTGCCAGATGAAAATAATAAACAATAATCAAGGAAGAAGGATGATAGATATCACACCAGATATTTGCGATAAATTTGAATCGCAAATTAATATATTGGATTTGCCTTTGCAAACTTTTGGTTTAAGGAGTGCTTTTTGGGGGCAAATTGTCACCGTGCGTTGCTATCACGATAACTCTAAAGTTCGTGACGTATTAAGCCAAAATGGTAAAGGTAAAGTTTTAGTCGTCGATGGTAACGGTTCGTGTCAAAGAGCGTTATTGGGTGATCAACTGGCGATCATGGCGATTGAAAACGGTTGGGAAGGGGTCATTATTTATGGAGCGATACGCGATGTTGCTGCCTTATCGCAAATGGATTTAGGCGTGAAAGCGTTAGCGAGTTGCCCACTTAAGACCGATAAGAGAGGTGCAGGCGAAATTAATGTGACGCTGACTATCCTCAACCAGATGATTCAGCCGGGTGACTATGTTTATGCCGATTGGAATGGTGTTTTAACGTCAACTCAAGCGCTAGACTGGCACTAGAATCTGAAACCCACCCCAAATTGAACGCCTTGTTGCCACTCTTGATAATCAAGGGTGGCATGTAAATCAACGTTTTCTGACAGTTGAAGTCGGCTAGATAGCTCCGCCGCCATAGCATCAGCACTGCTCGTATCATTCGGATTACTGGCGGCTGAACGCAAGGTGCTTTTTAGTGATAATTTGGGGGTTAGCTGGTAGCTGAGGCCACTTAAAAAACCACTTTCGGATCCGTAGTCGGAATTATTTATCCTCGCTCCAATGTACAGATCTAAATTGTCAAAAAGGTTATAAGAATAACCGCCATCAATAGTCCAACTATCAAATTGTTGACCATCACTTTCGCTTGAAAGAAATAAGCGATGTGGAGATTGGCTCTGTGAAGAAGGAAGTGCAGGTAAGGTATTGGCCATGCTAGATAAAGAAACAAGCAGAAATAAACATAGTGCAACTTTTAGTTTCATCTACCTCTCCTTATTCTTGTTTTGAGTTATTGCGTCCACTGCGGTAACAACAATTAAAGCACAAATTTCACACGATGACAGCGTTATGTATATAGCATTTTGTTATTTGCTTATGTGTAAAATGGTTGCACTTGATATGCAATGAGATTCTTATTTGTGTAATGGTTTTAAATTTGATTAATTCGGAATGACTATAAAAAATAGCAGATTTTCGTTGACTAATGATGACGAAGTAAGGTAAACGTAAAGGCAATTAAACACACGAGTATTTAAATTTTTCTATGTTACAGCGCAGCCTAGTAGTAATGACAACCACCATTATTATTACCGACATGACACATGTTGGGGCGGGCCGCTGAGCGAAAAGTTTTTACAAAAAAGGCCTGTATCCCACCAGATACAGGCCTTTTTTTATACCAATTTGAACTGTTTTGGAGGAAGGGATGCGAGTATTAAAGTTTGGAGGTTCATCGTTAGCCGATGCTGATCGTTTTTTAAGGGCGGCAGATATCATCGTTAACAATGTACAGCAAGAAGAAGTCGCCGTTGTGCTCTCTGCACCGGGAAAAACCACCAATAAATTAGTGGCCGTTATTGAGAGTGCTTTGCGTAATGGCGAAGCAGAACGCCAAATAGCGGAGCTTGAATTCTCATTTTTCGATCTACTCGCTGGCATCAAAGCACAATTACCTAATGTGGATTCGGCCGCTTTTGACAATCAAGTAAAAACGTCACTGTCTCAGCTGCGTCAATTTGTACACGGCATTAATTTACTCGGTATGTGCCCAGACAACGTCAATGCGCGCATTATTAGTAAAGGTGAGCGAGTCTCTATCCAACTGATGAAAGCGGTACTTGAAGCAAAAGGACAAGCGGCTGCATTGATTGACCCAGTACAATATCTTTTTGCTAAAGGTGAGTATCTTGAGGCAATGGTCGATGTTGAGATCTCCACGCAAAATTTCAAGCAAAATCCACTTCCGCAAGCACATGTTAACATTATGCCGGGTTTCACGGCTGGTAATGAAAAGGGTGAATTGGTCTGTCTAGGCCGTAATGGCTCGGATTATTCTGCGGCTGTGCTTGCGGCATGTTTACGTGCAGATTGTTGTGAGATTTGGACCGATGTCGATGGCGTTTATAACTGTGACCCACGTTTGGTTGCGGATGCTCGTTTATTAAAATCACTCAGCTACCAAGAAGCGATGGAGCTTTCGTATTTTGGCGCGTCAGTGTTACATCCCAAAACTATTGCACCGATTGCACAATTTCATATTCCGTGTCTTATCAAAAACAGTTTTAACCCTCAAGGCGCAGGCACGCTGATTGGTCAAGATACTGGTGAAGATAAGCTGGCTATTAAAGGTATTACTACACTCAATAATTTGACTATGGTCAACGTCTCCGGCCCTGGCATGAAAGGCATGGTCGGAATGGCTAGCCGTGTGTTTGGCGCGATGTC
This sequence comes from Vibrio sp. V23_P3S9T160, assembly GCF_963886625.1. NCBI lineage: Bacteria > Pseudomonadati > Pseudomonadota > Gammaproteobacteria > Vibrionales > Vibrionaceae > Vibrio > Vibrio sp. V23_P3S9T160. The sequence goes on along the minus strand of NZ_CAWPDB010000154.1, from coordinate 7,571 downwards.
TGCCGCAGGCGTTTCTATTGTGCTGATTACACAATCCTCTTCAGAATACAGCATCAGTTTCTGTATTGAGGCGCAAGATAAAGCCCTTGCCAAAAGCGCATTATCGGAAGCGTTTGAACTGGAATTAAAAGATGGCCTACTTGAGCCTGTCGAGTTTATGGATGACGTTGCGATTGTCACTCTGGTTGGTGATGGCATGCGCACTTCGCGCGGAGTGGCTTCTCAATTTTTCTCATCGCTGGCTGAAGTTCACGTCAATATTGTTGCCATTGCACAAGGCTCTTCCGAGCGAGCTATTTCGGCGGTGATTCCAGAAGATAAAATTTCAGAAGCGATCAAGGCTTGTCATGAAAATCTCTTCAATTCTAAGCATTTCTTGGATGTGTTTGTGGTCGGTGTTGGCGGTGTCGGAGGCGAATTAGTTGACCAAATTCATCGTCAGCAAGCCAAACTAGCTGATAAAGGAATTGTGATTCGAGTGTGTGGCCTTGCAAATAGTAAGGCACTATTGCTGGATAGCGAAGGCTTGCCGCTGGAGCATTGGCGCGATCGAATGCATAGCGCGAGTGAAGAATTTAGCCTCGCAAGGCTTATCTCTCTAGTGCAGCGTAACCATATCATTAACCCTGTCTTAGTTGATTGTACTTCCAGTGAAGTGATTGCCAACCAGTACGCCGAATTTTTGGCTGCGGGTTTTCATGTTGTGACGCCTAATAAAAAAGCCAATACCGCAAGCATGGCCTACTATCACCAGCTGCGTGAAGTGGCGCGCAACTCGCGCCGTAAACTGATGTACGAAACGACGGTTGGTGCTGGTTTACCTGTGATTGAAAACTTGCAAAATCTCATTGCCGCTGGTGATGAGTTGGAAAAATTCAGCGGTATTTTATCTGGCTCTCTTTCGTTTATTTTCGGCAAACTGGATGAAGGTATGACTCTTAGTCAAGCTACGCAGCTAGCTAAAGAGAAAGGTTTTACTGAGCCTGATCCTCGTGATGATCTGTCGGGAATGGATGTGGCTCGTAAGCTGTTAATTTTAGCTCGTGAGGCGGGAATGCCTTTAGAACTGGATGACGTAAAAGTCGATCTTGCTTTGCCGCCGGGTTTCGATATTTCGGGTACAGTTGAAGAATTTATGGCGCGCTTGCCACAGGCTGATGCTTATTTCCAAGAGTTATCCACTAAGGCCGCAGCCGAAGGTAAGGTATTACGTTATGTGGGTGAAATATCAGAAGGCCAATGCAAGGTGAAAATTGCAGTGGTCGATGAAAATGACCCCATGTTTAAAGTCAAAGATGGTGAGAATGCACTGGCGTTTTATAGCCGTTATTATCAACCGATTCCATTGGTGTTGCGTGGTTATGGGGCGGGTACAGAAGTAACAGCAGCAGGGGTGTTCTCTGATGTGATGCGTACCTTAGGTTGGAAGTTAGGGGTTTAATTGATGAGTTCAAGTGACATGAGTGTGGTGGTGTATGCCCCAGCTTCAATTGGTAATGTGAGCGTTGGGTTTGATGTTTTAGGGGCGGCCGTGTCGCCAATTGATGGCAGTTTATTGGGGGATCGCGTTGAAGTTAAAGCGGGCAGCGAACCTTTTGTACTCGAAACTGTAGGTCGCTTTGTCGACAAGTTGCCTGAAGATCCAAAGCAGAATATTGTTTACGATTGCTGGCTTGTTTTTACCAGAGAGCTTGAAAAAAAGAGCATTGTAGTAAAGCCGTTGCAAATGACGTTAGAAAAAAATATGCCGATTGGTTCTGGTTTAGGTTCCAGTGCTTGTTCAATTGTTGCAGCTTTAGATGCGTTGAACCAGTTTCACGGTAACCCACTTAATCAGACTGAGCTTTTAGCGCTGATGGGCGAAATGGAAGGTAAAATTTCAGGCGGTATACATTATGATAACGTTGCCCCCTGCTACTTAGGCGGCGTGCAATTGATACTTGAAGAGCTAGGCATCATCAGCCAAGAAGTGCCTTGTTTTGACGATTGGTATTGGGTAATGGCGTATCCTGGGATTAAAGTTTCCACAGCCGAAGCGCGAGCGATCTTACCTTCACAATATCGTCGACAGGACATCATTGCGCATGGACGTCATCTCGCAGGTTTCATTCATGCTTGTCACTCAGGTCAGCCTGAGCTAGCGGCTAAACTGATCAAAGACGTGATTGCTGAACCGTATCGTGAGAAACTTCTGCCCGGCTTTTCGGATGCGCGTAAATACGCTGCATCAGCCGGAGCGCTCACCACTGGCATTTCCGGCAGTGGCCCAACACTGTTCAGTATTTGCAAAGAAAAAGAGATTGCCGAGCGAGTTGCTCGTTGGCTTGAACAACATTATGTACAAAATGAAGAAGGATTCGTCCATATTTGTCGCTTAGACAAAAATGGCTCGACCGTTACAGGAAGTGCTCTATGAAGCTTTACAACATAAAAGAAAATGATGAACAAGTCTCTTTTGGCCAAGCCGTACGCCAAGGATTAGGACGCAATCAAGGGCTATTTTTCCCAGCAGAGTTGCCTCAGTTTGAAGATATTGACGCGTTACTAGCCGAAGATTTTATCTCTCGTAGTACAAAAATTCTCAGCGCCTTAATTGGTGATGAATTACCAGCAGAGCAAGTGAATGCGATGGTTGATGCGGCTTTTCAGTTTCCAGCACCGATTAAGCAAGTGAAAGACGGCATTTATGCTCTAGAGCTTTTCCACGGTCCAACGCTGGCATTTAAAGATTTTGGTGGTCGCTTTATGGCGCAGTCACTGGCCGCCGTTTCAAATGGTGGACAGATCACCATTTTAACCGCGACTTCTGGTGATACTGGCGCTGCGGTGGCTCATGCCTTTTATGGAATGCCCGACATCAAGGTCGTGATACTTTACCCTAAAGGTAAGATCAGCCCGTTACAGGAAAAACTCTTCTGCACTCTGGGCAACAATATTCACACTGTAGCGATAAATGGTGACTTTGATGCTTGCCAAGCGTTAGTTAAGCATGCTTTTGATGACGCCAAGCTTCGCCAAGAGATCGGTTTAAACTCTGCAAATTCAATCAATATCAGTCGTTTAATGGCACAAATTTGCTACTACTTTGAGGCCGCATCACAATTAAGCAAAGCGCAGCGTGAAAACTTAGTCATCTCCGTACCGAGTGGCAACTTTGGCAACCTAACCGCTGGTCTATTGGCAAAAGCATTGGGCTTACCTATCAAGCGTTTTATCGCGGCAACCAATGCCAATGATACCGTTCCTCGTTACTTAGAAACGGGTCAATGGGATCCAAAACCCACGATCGCGACCACATCGAATGCGATGGATGTGAGTCAGCCGAACAACTGGCCGCGCATCGAAGAGCTTTGTCGCTTAAAGGGCTGGGGGCTAGATACCTTAGGTAAAGGTGCGGTATCTGATGCACAAAGTGCGGATTCAGTTCGTGAACTTTACACGCAAGGTTATTTGTGTGAACCGCATGGTGCCATTGCATATCGAGTTTTGGATGAGCAGTTACAAGCGGGAGAAACGGGGCTATTTTTGTGTACTGCGCACCCTGCCAAATTTAAAGAAGTCGTTGACGATGTGCTAGGCACTGACATTGAATTACCAGCCCCTCTTGCAAAACATGCAGTGATGACGTTGCTTTCTGAAGAGTTAGACAATGATTTTGACGCTCTAAAAACGGTGTTAAGACGCGTTCAGCCTTAAAGAGATCCTGATTTCATCTTATTGAAGTCAGGATGATATTCCTCTAACGATAAAAATGGCGCTCATTGAGCGCCATTTTTGGATATGAATATTCTCATCAACGCTATGATTATAGCGTCTCAGTGAAAGTACGTGCGATAACGTCACGTTGCTGTTCTTGAGTCAATGAGTTGAAACGAACAGCGTAACCAGAAACACGAATCGTCAGTTGCGGATACTTCTCAGGGTGTGCAACGGCATCTTCAAGAGTTTCACGCTTAAGAACGTTCACATTTAGGTGCTGACCGCCTTCGATGCGAGGTGCTGTTTCAATCGCAACTTCACGGCTTTCATACTCACCAAGGTCGCTGACCGCGATAACTTGATCTGCTTGGTAGCCTGCGTTAGCGGCAACGCAACGTGCTTCATTCTTTTCGTTATCGAGTAACCAGATAGAATTTAGTAGGTTGTCGTTTGCTGCTTTTGTAATTTGAATGCCTTGAATCATCACTATCTCCTAGTCCACTTAAGTGGCGTTATTGGTGTTTATTTTCTAACTTTGTTGAGTTGGTTATTATATAGCTAATATCCTTAAAAATAATATTGATTTAGGTCAAAAAACAACGATATACATTGATAATGTGGGGTTTATTTTATTGATTTAAATCAATAAAGCATTTAAAAACAATGAGTTCTATTTTTTTTTAATACATAAAATATTTTTTATGTATTGTTTTGTTGTAATTTTACTACATTTTTAGCGCGTGTTTGACCTAAGTAACAGAAAATCAGACAATTGAAGTCCAATGTTGAAAGTACAAAGTGATTTAATGACAAATAGAATTCAGGGCCGTGGAATGAAATTTATTGGTGCTCATGTATCGGCCTCTGGCGGCGTTGACCAAGCCCCATTGAGAGCGAGAGAAATTGGAGCAAATGCATTTGCTTTATTCACTAAAAACCAGCGCCAGTGGGTTGCTAAACCGCTTGAAGAGGCAACCATTCGCGCTTTTAAGGCCAACTGCCACATGCTTGGTTTTAAAAGTGAACACATTTTGCCGCATGATTCATACCTTATTAATCTGGGCGCGCCAGAAGCCGATAAGCTTGCTAAGTCACGCGAAGCTTTTATTGATGAAATGCAACGTTGCCAGCAACTGGGGCTAACGCTTCTGAATTTTCATCCGGGTAGTCACCTTAAACAAGTCTCAGAAAGTGAATGTCTTGCGACAATTGCAGAATCGATAAACCTTGCACATCAAGCCGTGCCTGAGGTCGTTGCTGTGATTGAAAACACCGCAGGGCAGGGGACGAATCTAGGCTGGCGTTTCGAACATTTAGCCGAAATTATCCAGCAAGTTGAGGATAAATCGCGAGTAGGTGTGTGCCTTGACACGTGTCATACTTTTACTGCAGGTTATGATTTGCGCACAGTTGAGGCGTGCGAGGCAACCTTCTCAGAGTTTGATAGCGTGGTTGGAATGCACTACTTACGTGCAATGCACATCAACGACTCAAAGGCAAAGTTTGCCAGCCGTGTTGACCGCCATCATTCTCTAGGGGAAGGCGAAATTGGTTGGCCATGCTTTGAATTTATTGCCAAAGATTCAAGGTTTGATGGTATCCCATTGATTTTAGAAACAATCGATCCAGACATTTGGGCCCAAGAAATTCAAACATTAAGAGATCTACACGCACAATCGGTAGATTCAGTAGCATCTTAAATAAGTTGGCATCTTTCTTTCATAAAGACAAAGGCATAGCCGCGTCAAAATGAAGGAGGATGTCACTATGTTTCATATGATCTCACGTTCACCATCAATAGCTCGACCACCAGTCCGATTGCCTATACCTAACCGACATGTGAATGGTCAAGGGCATACTCGAACGCCACAAAAATCACATTAACTGGCAAAAGCTCTGTGACATTGACTCATGCAGTGGTGGCTTTTTATGGTTACAATGCTGTAATTAGTTAATTTGCAGAGCGTTGTTATGACTCAATCATTGACTTGGCACGATGTTATCGGCCATGAAAAACAGCAGGAGTATTTTCAACAGACGATAGCGTTTGTTGAAAAGGAAAGGCTGGCGGGGAAAGTGATTTATCCACCTGCTGCTGACGTGTTTAATGCGTTTCGTTTTACCGAATTTGGCGATGTTAAGGTTGTGATTTTAGGGCAAGATCCTTATCACGGGCCAAATCAGGCTCATGGGTTATGTTTTTCGGTGTTACCCGGCGTTAAAACCCCACCTTCACTGGTGAATATCTACAAAGAGCTGGTGCAAGATATCCCCGGTTTTGTTACTCCTCAGCACGGTTACCTAAAAAGTTGGGCCGAGCAAGGGGTGCTATTGCTCAATACCGTATTGACCGTTGAACAAGGTATGGCGCATTCGCACGCTAATACTGGTTGGGAAACCTTTACCGACCGGGTGATTGAGGCGGTAAATCAGCAGCGTGAAGGTGTTGTCTTCCTGTTGTGGGGGTCACATGCGCAGAAGAAAGGCAGCATGATTGATCGCAGTAAACATCATGTATTAGTAGCACCGCATCCTTCTCCTCTTTCTGCGCATCGAGGCTTTTTGGGCTGTAAACATTTTTCAAAGACTAATCAATTGCTTATTGAGCAGGGAAAAGCGCCTGTGAATTGGCAACCCGTATTGGATAAGTGATTAATTGATGTTTTTTCGAGCAGGGTCAAAACAAGCACGCTGAAGCTTTTATACACTTATCTAAAATAAGTGTAATGGAGAAGCACAATGATGATTGAAAGGATCCGTAGAGAACACGGGTATATGGCGCGTTTGCTTGCCATTTTGCGAGATAAACAACGGCAATTGAGTAATGAACAAAGTATCAACTACTCTTTAGTGAGAGAGATTATTGACTACTTGGCGACGCATTCAGAGTCAGTACACCACCCCAAAGAAGATATTCTCTATCACTATTATATTGATCATTATGGTCAACATAATGATATTCAAAATTTAGCGAGAGAACATATAGAACTTTCTGAGAAAACTCATGCTTTTCTAGAGATTGTCGATATGATTTTGCAAGATGCAGTTGTACCACAGCACGTGTTCATCGAGCAGCTTGATGCATTTATTTCTTCCCAGAAGCGTCATCTGGAGTTAGAAGAACAATCGGTTTTACCCTTGATCAGCCGCACCTTTAATGTGACTGATTGGCAAGCGGTGGAGGCGAGCTGGCAACAATCCGAAGATGATCCAGTATTTGGTGAGACAATTGCGGAGCAGTACCAACAATTAGCTCACCGAGTTCGACAAACCGCACAAGAGTGCCAGTAATCTCTGCTGATTCAGTTAAACAAAAAAGGCACTGTTGAAGTGCCTTTTTACTCAGAGTTTTATTTGATCAGCCTCGAAGCAGACATCCATCTCCATCAATTCTCTTTGTAACCGTTTTTGATCCTGAATCGCTTCAATTTCTCGCCACATTCTTTTGACTGGTTTAGTGCGACTAGAGCGGAGTTTTGTGATTTCCATTTCCAACATTTCGTCAAATTGCAAGCTTTCCATAAGCAACCTCTTGTTGTTGTTATTACGCCATGTCGTGCTCTCTAGATAGCACAGTTTTCGCTAGCCTAGCTATGATTTGTTTCTCATTTGTTTCCTTTTGATGAACCTTTTATTGGATTTTGACCAGAATTTCACAGTTTCAGAGGGATTCTTTAGTACAAAAAGGGAGCGGTTAAGCGACGCAAACGATTTTATTTGCATTTTTAAATGTTAAATAAATGTTGTTTTGAAAATTTACAATTGCCTGGTTGGTTGTTTTATGACCATTCAATAAAAAATTATCATAAATTTATGCAAGATTTAGTGGTGAAACTGATTAGCCCTTTATTCTCAAGGGGTGAGATTAAGTG
>NZ_CAWPDB010000153.1:0-22255 GCF_963886625.1 Vibrio sp. V23_P3S9T160 | reverse complement strand
ATCACGCATTTCTACCGCAGCGTAGAAACAATCCATATCAATATGGATAATTTTTTTGATTTTATTTTCCAATTCAAAACCATCAAAAGACTGTATACATAAACAGTATATTCTTGGTTTCTATGGATTGAAATGAATTGCTTTTAAAAATTAAAGAGCCTGCACAAAACAGGCTCTTTAATCGTAGCTCAGGCGATACGATCTTTTTCCCAATGCGCTAACTTTTCAGCTCTTGCTGCGGCCTTAGCTTCGCGTTTTTTACGTGCATCACAAGGCTCTGGGCAATTGCACACTTTTTCAATGCCAACAGCACCTAATCCACCACAGCTGCCTTTGACTACTTTCTTTTGAAAGACATAGCCAACCGCCATCGCGGCAATGACACACAGAAATACAATGAATGTAATGAAAAAAGTATTCATAACTTAACTCACTTTTTATTTAGAAATGGCTTAAATGCGCTGGAGGCAATCTCTTCAAAACCTTGTTCTGTTTTCACAATCATGAACACAGGAATATTGTATTGCTCTGCAACCTCAAGACCTTTCGTCTCTCCTAGTACCATTAATCCAGTCGCTAGGCCATCTGCCGTCATTGAAGATACGTCCAAAACGGTAACTGATACCACTTTATTATGGATGGGTTTTCCAGTGATTGGATTGATAATGTGAGAATAACGCACACCATCTTGCTCGAAATAATTGCGGTAATCACCCGAAGTAGCAATTGCAAGATCGCCAGGCTCAATGATCTCTTGAGCGGAACGTTCATCAACTGTCGGTTTTTCTATGGCAATTCGCCAAGGTACGCCTTCTCGGTTTACGCCTTTTAAGCGCATCTCGCCACCGACTTCAACCATGTAATTGGCAATGCCTTGTGATTGAATGTAGTCAGCGACCACGTCGACTCCCCATCCTTTCGCAATAGTTGAAAGGTCCACATAGAGATTAGGAAGATCTTTACTTAACGTAGTGTCGGTTGCGCTAAGATGCTCAATGCCTATATTGTTTTTACGCTCAGCCAATTCAGCATCGCTTGGCACCACATCAGGACGAGCTTCAGGGCCAAAACCCCATAGGTTAACCAAAGGACCAACAGTGACATCCAATGCACCTAAAGTAAGACCGTTAAGACGCAGCGCTTCTTTCACCACGGTTGAGGTTTGAGAAGAAACCGTAAAAGGTTCCGTTCCTTGATATTGATTAAAACGGCTGAGCTCAGAATCTTTACGATAGGTCGACATTTGATCGTTCACTTCTTCCAATAACCGATCAACTTCCTTTTGGAGAGCCTCCGAGCTAGGGATACCTTCAGCTTTCAGGTACTTAATATTGTAAGTCGTGCCCATAGTAGGGCCACTGAGATGAACTTGCTCAACCGATTTTTCACAACCCGCCAAGATGAATAGAGAAGCTAACGCAACAAGCCATTTTTTCACTTGTTTACTCCTAAAAATGAAAGTGAATATAGAAAAGAAGTGGTTATAGAAAAGAAATTCCTACACCTATTTTCTATGTTAACTGAGTTGGAATTCAAAGCCACAAGGCAAAACTAAAACTAAAACTAAAACTAAAACTAAAACTAAAACTAAAAAAACAATGGCTGACTCATCAGAGCCAGCCATAGGTTTTACTTACTTCAGTGAATTAACCACCGAAGTCATCAAGAAGGATGTTCTCATCTTCTACACCAAGGTTCTTCAGCATGCCAATCACAGCCGCATTCATCATCGGTGGACCACACATGTAGTATTCACAATCTTCAGGCGCTTCATGGTCTTTCAGATAGTTTTCATACAATACATTGTGGATGAAACCTGTGTATCCATCCCAGTTATCTTCAGGCATTGGATCAGAAAGCGCACAGTGCCATACGAAATTCGAGTTTTCAGCTGCAAGGCCGTCAAAATCTTCAACGTAGAACATCTCACGCTTAGAGCGCGCACCATACCAATAAGACATCTTACGGGTAGATTTTAAACGCTTAAGCTGATCGAAGATGTGTGAGCGCATTGGAGCCATGCCCGCACCACCACCGATAAAGACCATTTCTGCATCCGTATCTTTGGCAAAGAACTCACCAAATGGACCAGAAATAGTACATTTATCACCTTCTTTCAGTGACCAAATGTAAGAAGACATCTGACCCGGTGGCACATTGGGATTATTAGGCGGCGGCGTAGCAATACGCACGTTTAGCATAATAATACCGAACTCTTCAGGGTAATTCGCCATTGAGTAAGCACGAATAATATCTTCATCAACTTTTGACTCGTAGCGGAACAGGTTAAATTTGTCCCAATCGCCACGATACTCTTCTGGCACGTCAAAATCTGAATATTTGATGTGGTGTGCTGGCGCTTCGATCTGAATGTAACCACCAGCACGGAAAGGTACTGACTCGCCATCAGGGATCTGAAGTTTAAGCTCTTTAATGAAGGTGGCTTTGTTGTCGTTAGAGATAACGGTACATTCCCACTTTTTAACACCAAAAATTTCTTCAGGAAGTTCAATATCCATGTCTGTTTTCACTGCCACTTGACACGCTAAACGTTCACCCTCACGAGCTTCACCTTTAGTAATGTGATCAAGTTCAGTAGGAAGAATATCACCACCACCAGATTTCACTTTTACACGGCATTGACCACAAGAGCCGCCACCACCACACGCCGATGATACAAAGACACCAGAGCCTGCAAGTACGCTCAGTAGCTTACCACCTGGATTAGTCACAATAGACTTATCTGCATCACCGTTAATTGAAATTGTAATGTCGCCTGTTGGAACTAGCTTAGATTTAGCAAATAGAATTACCAAAACGAGCGCTAGAACAATCAGGGTAAACATCACTACACCAAGAATAATGTCCATTGACTATTCCTTAATTGTTGCGGTTTACCCGACTTACAGTTGAACACCAGAGAAAGACATAAAGCCTAACGCCATTAGACCCGCCGTGATGAAGGTAATCCCTAAACCACGTAAACCCGGAGGTACATCTGAATATTTCATTTTCTCACGGATACCGGCAAGAGCGACAATAGCTAACATCCAACCCACACCCGAACCGAAACCGTAAACGACGGATTCAGCAAAGTTATAATCACGCTGAACCATGAAAGATACACCACCAAAAATGGCGCAGTTCACTGTGATTAAAGGTAAGAAAATGCCCAGCGCGTTATACAAAGGTGGGAAAAAACGATCCAATATCATCTCTAAGATCTGTACCAATGCGGCAATAACACCGATAAAGGTAATGAAATTTAGAAATGTAAGATCAATATTTTCACCCAATGCACCTGGTTTAAGTAACAAGTTATAAACCAAGTTATTCACTGGTACTGAAATGGTCAGAACAACAGTAACCGCAATCCCTAAACCAAACGATGTCTTTACTTTCTTAGATACAGCAAGAAATGTACACATACCCAAGAAGAAAGAGAGTGCCATGTTTTCGATAAAAATCGATCGAACAAGCAAACTGATATAATGTTCCATAACGCCCTTACTCCTTCGCTTCTAGTTGTTCAGGTTTGAACGTGCGAATCGCCCAAATCATGAAGCCAATTAGGAAGAATGCCGAAGGTGCTAGCAGCATCAAACCGTTAGGTTGATACCAGCCACCATCTTTCACAAGAGGTAGAACTTCCATTCCAAATAGCTTGCCTGAACCAAGAAGTTCGCGGAAGAAACCAACAGTGATCAAGACAAAACCATAACCCAAACCATTACCGATACCATCGATAAAGGAAGGAATCGGTGCCGACTTCATTGCAAATGCTTCAGCACGGCCCATTACGATACAGTTAGTAATGATCAACCCTACGAACACCGATAGCTGTTTCGAGATATCGTATAAGTAAGCACGTAGGATCTGGTCAACAACAATAACCAATGAAGCAATGATCGCCATCTGAACGATGATACGCACACTGTTAGGTATGTGGTGACGAATTAACGAAACGAATAAGTTAGAGAAAGCCGTTACAAACATAACGGCTAGCGTCATAACAAACGCCGTTTCCAACTTAGTGGTTACCGCAAGGGCAGAACAGACACCAAGCACTTGAAGTGCGATTGGGTTGTTATCCAACACTGGCGCTAGAATGCTCTTTTTAATCTCTTTTGCGCTAGACATTAGTTCAAACCTCCGTCACGAACTTTTGCTAGGAATGGACCAAAGCCCATATCACCTAACCAGAAGTCGAAAGTGTGTTGAACACCGTTACTGGTCAGTGTTGCGCCAGAAAGTCCATCAACGCCATGCTCAGATCCGGCAGGAGCGCCACCTTTCACAATTTTAATTGCAGGTTGGTGGTTGTCATCAAACAATTTCTTGCCAACAAATTGAGCACGCCATGATGGGTTTTCAACTTCACCACCCAATCCCGGAGTTTCACCTTGTTCGTAGTAAGTAATGCCGGAAACGGTATTACCATCGGTTTCTACAGCCACAAATGCGTACATCATTGACCACAAACCATTACCGTGAACGGGAACAATCACTTTAGAAATCTCGTCGCCACTTTTCACTAGGTAAACAACCCCAGTATTGGCACGACGAATAATCTTCGCTTTATCTTGTTCCGCTGTTAGCTTGATAGATTGAGCTGGGTCTTTAGAAGCTTTGCGTTGATCATAGGCCGTTGCATCGCCATCAACAAAGTTCCCGGTTTTAAAATCAATCAAACGAGGTTCAATGTATTTAGCAAAAAGCTCTGGCACGCTACCAGACTCGTTAATGCCTGCAACTTCAACAATCTTGCTTTGCTTATCAAGTACTGCGTTAACTTTTTGCTTGTCACGCAGGCCAACCGCTGCTGTCGATACGATGATTGAGCACACTAAGCTCAATGCGATAACAACAAACAGCGTTTTTTTAATGCTATCGTTATTACTTGCCATAGCGTGCCAGTCTCCGCTTGATGTTCTTCTCAATCACAATATGGTCAAACAAAGGTGCAAATAGGTTCGCAAATAAGATCGCCAGCATCATACCTTCTGGGTAAGCTGGGTTAACCACACGAATCATCACACACATTGCACCAATCAAAATACCGTATGCCCATTTACCTTTGTTAGTAAATGAAGCCGATACTGGGTCGGTTGCCATGAAGAACATACCAAACGCAAAGCCACCAAGTACTAGGTGCCAATGCCAAGGCATATTAAACATTGCATTTGTGTCTGAACCAATAACATTGAACAACGTTGATATGGCAATCATACCTACCATAACACCCGCAATAATGCGCCATGAAGCAATGCCCATGTAGACAATAAATGCCGCGCCAATCGCCAGTGCTAACGTCGACACTTCACCGATAGAGCCAGGAATGTTACCAACAAATGCATCCATCCAAGTAATGGCTTCGCCAGTGACCTTATTGATCAGAGCACCGTTACCACCTTGAGCCCATTGGCTTAGCGCCGTTGCACCAGAAAAACCATCTGCAGCTGTCCAAACAACGTCACCAGAGATCTGTGCTGGGTAGGCGAAGAATAGAAAAGCACGACCGGCTAATGCTGGGTTTAGGAAGTTACGCCCGGTACCACCAAAGATTTCTTTGGCAACAACCACGCCAAAGGTAATCCCTAAAGCGGCTTGCCATAAAGGCAGTGTGGGTGGAACAATCAGAGCAAACAGAATTGAAGTTACAAAGAAACCTTCGTTAACTTCATGCTTACGCACCATACAAAACAGCACTTCCCAAAAACCACCGACCAAGAATACCGTGGCGTAGATAGGTAGGAAGTAAGTCGCACCGAGCAGCATCATACTTGCCCAACCGGCTTGCGTACTTAATGTACCGCCAAGCATTTCAGTTAGCCAATAGTGCCAGTTACCACTGATGACTGTCGCCAATTCAGCGCCAGAATACAGATGGTTAAGTGCAGTAATCGATTGGTGACCAACGTTATACATACCCCAGAACATCGCTGGGAATACCGCTAGCCAAACCATGATCATGATGCGTTTGAGGTCAACACTATCACGAACGTGTGAGCTTCGTTTTGTAACTAAACCAGGCGTATAAAAAAGCGTTGCGGCTGCTTCATACAAGGCAAACCATTTTTCATGTTTGCCGCCAGGTTCAAAATGATGCTCGATGTCTTCAAGAAACTTTTTAAGGCCCATGAAAATTACCCTTCCTTCTCAATCTTGTCTAGGCACTCACGAAGTAGCTGACCATATTCGTATTTACCAGGACATACAAAGGTACACAATGCGAGATCTTCTTCGTCCAGTTCAAGGGCACCGAGACGTTGAGCGCTATCGATGTCACCTGCACATAGGTCACGAAGTAGGAGCGTTGGTTCCATATCTAGTGGCAACACTTTTTCATAGTTACCAATAGGTACCATCGCACGATCACTACCATTGGTTGTGGTTGTCATGTTGAACAACTGACCTGTGAATAGATGACCAAGGAAAGAGCGAGTGACTGAAAATTTGTTCTTGCCAGGCATTGCCCAACCAAGAAAATCTTTGTCACGACCTTCACGCAGAACCGATACTTGGAGGTGGTAACGACCAAGATAAGCTACAGGCCCCGCCGCTTTCACACCAGAAAGTACAGAACCAGAGATGACACGAACTTCGCCCGGCATCAATTCGTTATCCGTTAACTCTTCGAGGCTAGCACCAATCTGAGTACGGACAAGACGAGGTTTGTTGACCACGGGTCCTGCAAGCGACACCACTCGTTGTGTGTATAGCTCACCGGTTAAGAACAATTGACCAAACGCAATCACGTCTTGGTAATTGATGCTCCACGCCACATTGACTGCATTTACTGGATAGAGGAAATGCATGTGAGTCCCTACAAGACCAGCTGGGTGTGGGCCATCAAACACATGTTCTTCAACGTTTGGCTGTGAAGAGCGTGGCAAGCTAGTACCAGATTTACAGACGTAAACCTTGCCCTCAGTCAGAGTTGAAAGGATATCGAGACCAGCGACGAATGCTTCAGATTGCTCATTAATGATCGTCTCAGGTTTTGCCGCTAATGGATTGGTATCCATTGCTGTCACAAAAATAGCCTGAGTTGAAGACTCAATTGCTGGAACCTTGCTAAACGGACGAGTACGCAACGCAGTCCAAAGACCAGACTCAACTAACTGAGTTTTAACCGTTTGACGGTCAATACTTGCTAGTTGGCTAGCTTCAAAGCTATCGAACGTGATTTGCTCATCACCTGCCACTTCAATCACAACGGATTGTAGGACACGTTTGGCGCCACGATTGACTTCGATAACCTTACCGCTTGCTGGTGAAGTAAATTTAACACCCGGATTCTTTTTATCTTCAAAAAGAATTTGAGCTTTCTTTACTTCATCGCCTACGCGAACATGCATGGTAGGACGCATGCCAACGTACTCTTCGCCAAGCAAGGCGACTTTAGTGATGGTCTTACCATCATTAATCACCTGGGAAGGAGTTCCTGCAATAGGAAGGTCCAAACCCCTTTTTATTGTAATCATACGCACTTGCACTATTTTATCGGGAAAAAGATTCTTTTAATTGCGTAAGTTCAAGGCTTGTTTATCTTTCATGGTCGTTCTTGATAAGAGGCCAAATGAAAGTTAAACCAGCCTTAGACACGACATTTCTGTGTCCGATTTTGGCTTGTTTTAAACGCCAGAACCGCAACATCCTTTTAATAACCTCATCACAAGTATGGTATGAGATCCATTAGGTGCAATAGTCTAGCATTTTTTCGGAACCTGATGCCATGACCAATCCTCTGATAAGTCGTTTTATTTGGAAGGATTTGAATAATAAAGGCTAGCGAATAGTCATAACTTTGAAGCATCGCACAAATAACCTATTCCTTACCCCTTATGAGTATTTATTTTTATTCACTACCTAAAACAATTTCTCTCAACTTGTTCATCTCGTCAATTTGTTTAAATACTGTTAACATTCCGCTCAAAAACAGAACAAGAGAACGGCATATTCAGACGATTCTGAACGAGTTATTTTCCACCGCCCATACACATAGGACTATCAGGTACGCCACTAATTTGCGCCTGCCACTCTTGTGGTGTGTAGGTATGAATCGAGAGTGCATGAATGTGGTTCGCTAACTCTTCAGCCAACACTTGGTTAACCTGTCGGTGACGGTCAATCAAACGCATTCCTTCAAAACTGTCACTCACCACAATGACTTTAAAATGGCTTTCCGATCCTGAAGGCACATTGTGCATGTAGCTTTCATTTTCGACTTTCAAATAATCAGGGTGAAATGCTTGATGCAATTTTTGTTCGATTATGGGTTGGATCATACCGTTGCCTTTCTTCCTCAAATAAGAGCATGAGAACATATACGAGTGTAAAGAGATTTAAGTTTAACTAGCCTTATAGAATAGCGAAAGGTTTTGGTTCCTTGTTTCTACGCCATTTGAGACAATGCATCCGTAATTCTCACTACGACCTATAAAAAATTATGAAAACAGAGTTGGCACTGCATGATCGAACGTTGAGCTTGCACCGTTTCCCACATCGTTCAAACGAAACATTACAAGCTTGGGATGCGGGCGATGAATATATGATTAATCATATTGAAGCGTTGAATTTAGCAATAGGCAAACGCATCCTTATTTTAAACGATCACTTTGGCGCTCTATCGTGTTGGTTTGCAGATAAGCATCACGTCACCATGATGAGCGACTCTTTTATTTCGCAACAAGGTACGTTAAACAATCTTCAGCGCAATCAGTGCCGCAACGTGCAATTGCTCTCAACAATGGATGCCATCCCTGAATCGGTCGATCTGGTGCTTTTTCAATTGCCCAAGAGCAATCGCCACTTGGTTTGGCAATTAAGCCAACTCCGTCAGTCCCTTGCCCAAGATTGCCCTGTGATAGCGGTCAACAAAGCGAAAGAGATCCACACATCAACCTTAAACTTATTTGAAAAGTATTTAGGTTCAACAAGCACTTCTCTTGCATGGAAAAAACACCGCCTCGTTTTTTCAGCACCGAACGTATCACCGATTGAAACGGTGGAACTCATAACTGAATGGGCCGTAGAAAGCGAATCCATCCGTCTAAAAAACCTGCCGAATGTCTACTCAGGTGAGGGATTGGATCTCGGCGCACGCTTTTTTCTACAGCATCTTCCACAAGATCCTAAGTTACAGCACATCATCGACCTTGGATGCGGCAACGGGGTGTTATCAATCAAGGTGGGCCAACTCAATCCTCAAGTACGAATGACCTGCGTTGATGAAAGCTTGATGGCCATCGAGTCTGCAAAGCTAAATTTGCTGGAGAATTTAGGAGAAGATCGCAATATTCAATGCATTGCGAATAACTGCTTAGATGGTTTTCAACAAGAGAGTAGCTGTTTAGTATTGTGTAACCCACCATTCCATCAACAACAAGCTATCACGGATCACATTGCTTGGCAGATGTTCTGTGATGCAAAGCATGTTCTTAAAAAAGGGGGACGATTATTAGTGATCGGCAATCGCCACCTCGGCTACGATGTAAAACTAGCAAGATTATTTGGCCAAGGGCAGGTAAAAACTGTCGCGACCAACCATAAATTTGTTATCTTACAAGCAACTAAATAGGCAAGGATAAGAAAGGAAATGACCATGAAAAAACTGGTTCTCGCAGCCTCAATCGCATTACTCACCGCTTGTGCCGCACCTCAGCAACAGCAAATCAACTTTATGCCTACTGCAACGACCAGCAAAAATACGGTCGTCAACAATAAAGCCTTTACTCTGGTTAGCAAAGATGTTCGATCGGCGCAATATGTGGCTTTAGTGGATAGTGGCCGCTCTAATATTGAGCCAATTCATGCCAAACAAAATGTTCGCATTGCGGTTGAGAATGCGTTAGCAGAACAATTTAGCTCTCAAGGCTATCGCTTAACAGTGAACAGCGAAAACAATGTCACCGTTGAAATTGCAGAAGCACTAGTGACGGTAAAACACAGCGTCATGTCGAATGAAATGGATGGCAGTGTCACGCTTGAAATCACCGCGGAAACACCAAAAGGCAAATTGGTGAAAACGTTCAACGGAACGGCAAAACGTTCCGGTACACTCAGCGCTTCAAATGATGAGATTGAAATGGTACTCAACGATGTCATGAACTTGGTACTTAAAGAAATTGCCAATGACAGCGAACTTAATGGTTATTTACAGGAGCGCTTTTAATGTTACGTTCTCTCGTTACGACATTAGCGCTCGTCAGTTGCACTGCGTTTTCGGCGCCCAACGTCCTAATTGAGACGAACTTAGGGTCATTTACTGTTGAACTTAATACAGAGAAAGCGCCAACGACTGTCGCAAACTTCGTAAAATATGTTGAAGATGGCAGTTATGTTGGCAGCCAGTTCCACCGCGTTATCCCAGGGTTTATGGCACAAGGCGGCGGATTTGATGCGGATTTAAAACAACTCACCACTTACGCTCCCATCAAAAATGAAGCGAGCAATGGGTTGACCAATGACACCGCGACGATCGCAATGGCCCGTACCAATGATCCTAACTCAGCTACTCGCCAATTCTTTATTAACTTGGTCGATAATGATTTTCTCAACTACAACGCTCGCCCACCGGGTTATGCAGTCTTTGGTAAAGTCACGCAAGGGTTTGATGTTGTGCAAAAAATGGCTCAACAACCGACCAGCACGAAAGGACGAATGCAAGACGTCCCCATCGAACCAATCGTTATTACGAATGTCACACTAGAACAATAACCATACCAACGCCGATTTATCGGCGTTTGATTTTATTGGGTCGCCTTTCGACCTAAGCTGCTTTACTGACAAGGATTCGCTGTATGCCATCAACCTCCTCCTCTCTCACTTGGATGGAAACTATCCGTAGCTATCTTGATAAACGCCTATTGTGGGTATTTATGATGGGGTGTTCGAGCGGTTTTCCGTGGGTTTTGATTGGTTCAAATATGTCAGGATGGCTAAAAGATGCAGGCTTAACCACCGCTGCAATTGGTTATTTTGGCAGTGTCTTCGCAGTTTACGCGATTAATTTTCTATGGGCCCCATTGGTGGATCGCGTCAAATTACCCATTCTGACGCCATTATTAGGTCAACGCCGCAGTTGGGTATTTTTGTGCCAATCGATCATTTTGATCTGTACGTTGCTGATTGCGGGTGTCAATCCAGCCCAAAATTTGATGTTTACCTCAATGCTTGCCTTGGGCATTGCGATCGCTTCTGCCACTCAAGATATCGCGATTGATGCTTTTCGTATCGATACTTTCCCCAAATCACAAGCCAATAAGCTGCCACAAGCCTCCGCCATGGCCATCATGGGGTGGTGGACTGGATATTCTCTGCCGGGCTATCTCGCTTTTGTAAACGCCGATAGTATCGGTTGGAATGCCGTTTATTATGGCATGGCACTCTGTGTCGGGCTGTTAATGCTTTTCACGCTCTTGGTGGGCGAACCAAAAACACATCGCGAAGCGCTACAGCATCAAGCGGAGCTGCGACACAATCAGGTAGTTGGTTCGAAAGTCGTCGCGTGGTTCACCGTTACCGTAATCGAACCATTTCTCGATTTCTTCAAACGCAATGGCGCGCAAGTAGCACTAACCCTGCTGTTGTTTGTCTTTTTATTCAAGATTGGCGAAGCTTTTCTTGGCCGAATGTCGATTCCATTTTACAAAGAAATTGGCTTTAGCAACGAACAAATTGGCCACTACTCGAAGTTAATTGGTTGGGGAGCAACCCTATTCTTCACTTTGATTGGCAGTATGTTTAACGTGCGATTTGGTATTGTTCGCGGTTTGATGATTGGTGGCATCGCGATGTCTGCCAGTAATTTGATGTTTTCGTGGATCGCTCAAGTTGGCCCTAATGAGCATCTGTTCTTGGCGACCATAATTGTCGATAACTTTACCACTGCGTTTTCCACCGTGGCCTTTGTTTCGTTTCTTACTGTGTTAACAGGGCAGGCATTTTCAGCAACGCAATATGCGCTATTGGCCTCTCTAGGAAACTTTGGCCGCACCACGCTGGCTTCCTTTAGCGGGGAGTTGGTCGACTATCTCAATAATTGGTCACTATTCTTTATTATTACCGCACTGATGGTAGTACCAAGCCTTATCATGCTCTACTCACTGCGCCATTATTTTACTGATTTACTGCAAAAAGCTCGGCAGAGAGACATCGATGATATTGCCAAGCAAGGCATTGATAAGCGTTAGATGAAAAAAAGGTCGTACAATACGACCTTTTTTAATTTGATGTGCCCGCTATAGACTACGGATAGAGACCTTTACCAAATAAGTTAAACACTCTCGCAACACCTTGCGTAAACAGCATCGGCTCAGTTAGCACCGTTAAGCATAAACAATCTTCATCCACTTTGGTAAAAGGGCTGTGTTTAATACTCGCATCTCTTTGAATGAAATCACCCACTTGATAATGCCCATCTTCATCACTGAAGCCACCATGGAGCACCAAGGTCGACTCAACCCCTTTGTGTGTATGCTGAGGGATCTGCACGTTGTGATTGATGTACATCAGGTTCATGCGAGAGTCTTCAGCAATATCTAGATGGGCACTAAAAACTTTACCACCATAGCTGCGCCACTCGCCTTTAAAACGAATTAGTTGGCTCAGTGTACTAGGCAACATCACAACGCGATCATTGACTTTAATTTCTATCGACTCAGGCTTACGCAAGGTCGATGGGTGTAGGGTATCCAGCGCCGTGATCGTTTCAAACATCTGGTTTAAATGATCATCATTAGAAGCAGCCATTCTTTGTTGCGGCAACGATTGGCTTAACAACACTTCGGCGGCCCGAGTTTCGAAGTATTGAACCTGTTGACGACACTGAGTACAGAGTTCAAGGTGAGTGGCAATCATAATGCCATGCGCCGCATCAATTGAACCATTGGCATACTGCTGCAGTACTTCGTTGCTTGGATGGTGGCTCATAATTGCTCCGCTTGAATAGAATGTCTAAGTTTTTCAACGGCTAGTCGTAAACGCGATTTGACAGTACCGAGAGGAATATTGAACATCTCCGCGACCTGCTGCTGGGGCAGTTCTTCAAGATACACCGCCTTCACGATGGCTTGCTGAGCTTCAGGCAACAACGCCACAAACTTTAATATTTGCTCTTTTAACATGTCATGTTCAGGACAATAATGTTCAACCAAATCAGGTGGGCAGTAGTCAGTTGGCCAAATATCATCGGCATAAACATGTAACTCTCGTCCGCGCTGCTTACGCAGGAGATCAAAACACAAATTGCGTGCAATCGTGTAAACCCACGTCGAAAGCGAACTTTTTCGGTTATCGAATAGATGCGATTTCTGCCACACCGTTGTCATGGTTTCTTGCACCATTTCTAAGGCCACTTGCTCACTGCCTACATGCTTAAACGCAAACTGTTGTAAGCGAGGAGAGAAATAACGAAACACTAAAGCAAACGCCTGTTTATCACGTTGCTTGACACGTTCCATGCATTCAGCCCAGTCTTGCTTGGTGTAGCTTGGGCTTAGCGACACACTATGCTGAGAATCACTGATCATGCTGCGCTCTTCCTTTAGGAGTAACCGTTGTTATTGGCATACAGTAGCCATAAACCTTTATACGTGAGTAATGCATACATCGATCACTCGTCGTATTCTTTTTTATGCAGAGCCACTACTACTACAGAGCGACTTCACATTATCAGTGTACTGCACGCTTTCAAAGTTAGTGTGAGACTTCGATTACCTGCAATAAAAAGTCAACCGCACTGTGCGCGTCATCCTGCCTCATTAAATCATCAAATTGTTGAATCGAGATAGGGAGAAGCTCTAGCCATCGCTGCGCCACCCAACTGGCATCATCAAAAAAGCAGTGCGAATAGAGCTCGCCAAGCTGAGGGAATTGTTGATAAACCGCTTGTAACTGGTGGCTTAAATACCATTCGTGAGGTTCTAAATCTCTTACTGGCCAACTGGGCAATAACGTGACCTGAGCAACTCGCAGGCCATCAAATTCGCTCACTACTGACTCTATTTTAAAGCGCTCCATTCCCATCACGGTTAATCCTAACATCCCATTGTCGAGCGCTTCAAAATCAACAATCTTAACCAACATCCCAAATTTAGATAACTGATTTGCTTTATTGCCTTTTTTGTTATCAATCAAACAAATGCCAAATGTAGAGTCAGACTGGCTGGATTGAGTGACCATCCTCTTATACCTTGATTCAAAGATCCGTAGCTTCATTTTCCCTTCTGGTAAAACGATTGAAGCTAAAGGAAACAGCATCAATTTCTTCATCATTCATCACTCTTCATCATGCCCGTCAATAAATACGTTGAAGATTACAAAACGATCACTAACTAAAAATGTTGGTTTATCGATTTGCATAAAACAATACCAAAGCAAACGTTTAAGTGATTAAAATCACATTAAAGATGCAAATGAACGAAATATTAATTTAGTTCCGCGCAAATATTCATTATCGTGATAATGATCACCAAATTTGTTCACTTTTGCATTCGCAATCACTTTTAATTGAGATTTTTATCGTTATTATTCCGGCCAATTGAACGCACATCAGAAATATACGTGTGCTGTATTATGACAAAACATAGAGAGTCCCCCTTATGCGTAAATCACTTCTAGCTCTAGGCCTAGTGGCTGCAACTTCTGCTCCAGTTATGGCCGCTGACTATTCAGATGGCGACATCCATAAAAACGATTACAAATGGATGCAATTTAACCTAATGGCTGCAATCGATGAATTACCAGGTGAGTCATCGCATGATTACCTAGAGATGGAATTTGGCGGCCGCTCAGGGATTTTTGATCTGTACGGTTACGTTGATATCTTTAACCTGCTAAGCAACCCAAGCAGTGACAAAGCAAATAGCCAAGCTAAAATGTTCATGAAATTCGCACCTCGCATGTCTCTTGATGCTGTCACAGGTAAAGATCTTTCATTTGGTCCAGTACAAGAGTTGTATGTGGCAAGTGAAATTACTTGGGATGGTGTTAATACAACAAGTACAACTTTCGGTGTTAACCAACAAAAAGTTGGTTTGGGTTCAGATATAAATGTTCCATGGTTAGGTAAAATTGGCCTGAATTTCTATGGTAACTACGATTCAAATAAGAAAGATTGGAATGGCTTCCAAGTATCAACCAACTGGTTTAAACCTTTCTACTTCTTTGAAAACGGTTCATTTATCTCTTACCAAGGTTACATTGACTGGCAATTTGGCATGAAAGACGAATACAGTGCAGAAAGTAGTGGTGGTGCTATGTTTAACGGCATCTACTGGCACTCTGATCGCTTTGCGGTTGGCTACGGCCTTAAAGGCTACAAAACCGTTTATGGTCTTGAAGATGGTGGTTTCGCTGGTAAAACGTCAGGCGTTGGTCACTACCTAGCTGTGACTTACAAGTTCTAATCGAACCTAAGTTTTGGCAAATGGCGCTCTCGAGCGCCATTTTTATTGCTTTCCATTTCTACCTCATTATCCTTGGCGCAAAGTCAACAATGGAGAGGTGTTATGAATATCGTCGTGCTTGGGCCGGGCGCGGTTGGGTTGCTTTGGGCGACAAAGCTGCATGCTGCTGGACACCGCGTTTCATTATGGGGCAGACAACCTCAATCTTCACTTTCCATTGCTTTAGACAAACAGGCGTCTATTACCCTGCCCTACAATGATCACAGCGCGCTCTGCCATGCCGATCTCTTACTGATTACTGTTAAGGCTTGGCAAGTCGAGCAAGCGCTCACTCCACAGCTGAAGACACTCAATCGTGACACCATTTTGCTATTTATGCACAACGGCATGGGCGCGCTTGATTCGATGCAGGATCAACTGAATGACTTTCCTATTGTGCTTTCAACCACTACGCACGGTGCACTCAAGCCGTCAATGAATCAAGTATTGCATACTGGCAAAGGCGTAACTCAATTAGGGGCTTACAACGCCCAAGGCAAGCAGTGTCAGTTTCTAGTGGATGTACTACAGCATACATTGCCAGACGTAATGTGGAATAACACGATTGAAGAAGCACTATGGCATAAGCTTGCAATTAACTGCGCGATTAACCCGCTCACCGCATTAGAGCAATGTCGCAATGGTGAGTTAGCCGATGAACGCTTCCAACGGCCGCTGGAAAATATTGTTGCAGAAGTCGCCGATGTCATGAGCGCTGAAGGCTTTGCGATCACTCAATCATCACTGCTTGCTAAGGTTAAGCTGGTGATTCAAGCCACAGCAGAGAATTATTCGTCAATGCATCAAGATATTTTCTATCAACGTAAGACTGAGATAGACTTTATTACGGGCTATTTACTGAAGAAAGCAGAGCAACATCAGCTCGCAACACCAGAAAACCATAAACTTTATCTGGCAATCAAGCATCAGGAACAGAGTTGGGTAAGCAATCATGTTTAATATCCAAAACATCCGCCGTCAATTTCCGGCTTTAGCTCAAAATGAAGGCCAAGAAGCGCTCATCTATTTAGACAGCGCGGCCACCACGCAAAAGCCACAAGTGGTGATAGATGCCATTAGCCATTACTACAGCACGCAAAATGCCAATGTACATCGTGGTAGCCATCGCTTAACGGCCAAAGCGACCAGCGATTTTGAAGCGGCGCGTGACACTATGGCTCAATTTATTGGCGCATCATCTCGTAAAGAGATTCTTTGGACTCGCGGAGCGACCGAAGCGATCAACCTGATCGCGCAGACTTACGCACGTAATACCTTGCAAGTCGGTGATGAGATTCTGGTCAGTGAAATGGAACACCACGCCAATATAGTGCCTTGGCAAATCGTCGCAGCGCAAACCGGAGCAAGCGTCGTCAAAATCCCCATCACGCCAGAGTGCCACTTTGATCTTGAGGCTTTTCAAGCACGACTATCGAGTAAAACCAAAATTGTCGCCTTAGCCCATACCACCAACGTGACGGGCACGCGCCAACCGATTGAAACTGTGATTAAACTGGCGCACCAAGTCGGCGCTGTGGTCGTGATTGATGGCGCGCAAGGAATTGTGCATGAAACTGTCAACGTGCGCGAACTCGACGCAGACTTTTATCTCTTTTCTGGGCACAAGCTTTACGCTCCCGCTGGCATTGGCGTTCTGTACGGAAAATTAGCGCTGCTTGAAACAATGCCTCCATGGCACGGCGGCGGCAAGATGGTAGAAAAAGTCTCGTTTGAAGGCACAACATTTGCCGAACTGCCGGGGAAATTTGAAGCAGGCACACCGAATGTCGCAGGGGCAATAGCCCTTGCCAAAGCAATCGAATGGTTACAAAGCTGCGATAGAATCGCCATAGAAGCGCACTTACATAGGTTGCAAAAACTGACCTATCAAGCCCTGCAGCAACTCGATGATATTCGCGTCATCGGCTATCAACCGAATGCCAGTATTCTCAGTTTTGTGATGGATGGCGTTCATCATCAAGACATAGCCACCTTACTCGATCAACAAGGTATTGCCGTTCGATCTGGCCATCATTGCGCTCACCCATTAATGGATGCGCTCGGTTTAACTGGCACAGTGAGAATTTCGTTTGGTATTTACAATACCGAACAAGAGGTTGAACAGTTGATCGCCGCCATCAATAAAGCGGTTGATATGCTGTAATAATTCCCCCTTTCATCAAAAGGGGGAGATGTTCAGCTTGGAGCGATATTTTTTATCTTATCGACAATAGCTTTAAGGCCATTACCACGTGAAGGACTTAAATGAGCAATCAAGCCTATTTTTTCAAAATAAGCATCCACATCAAACGCTTGAATTTGTGCGTAGGTCTTGCCGTTGTACGCAGCAAGGACTAAAGCAATTAAACCACGCACAATCCGCGCATCCGAATCGGCACAAAAAGACCATACTCCTTGATACTCCTGCCCCACTAACCATACTTGACTCTCGCAGCCTGCAACACTGACTTGCTGCGATTTCAAAGCATCAGGCATCGCGGGCAATAATTTCCCCCACAAGATCACTTGTCGGTAGCGATCTTCCCAACCAGTAAAATTTTGCATGGTCGCCACAATATCATCAGCGCTAATCTCACGACCAAAGGGGGAGGCAGGAAAAGGAGTCATTGACGTTACACCTTATGTTTCTGAATTAACTTTTCAACAATGCGCGCTACGGCAACAAAACCAAAGGTTGCGGTAACAACCGTCGCAGCGCCAAATCCGCTGGCGCAATCCATCCGCTTTGGCCCTTCTGCGGTTGATTTCACCGCGCACACACTGCCATCGGCTTGCGGATATTTGAGCTGCTCTGTCGAGAACACGCAATCAATACCAAACTTACGCGCAGGGTTTACAGGGAAATTATGGCGATGACGAAGCGTATCTTTGAGTTTTTTTGCCAATGGGTCTTGAATCGTTTTGGTTAAATCAGCGACCTTGATTTGAGTTGGGTCAACTTGACCACCCGCACCACCGACGGTAATCACTTTAATTTTATTGCTACGGCAATAAGCCAGTAGTGAAGCTTTCGCTTTCAAACTGTCTATCGCATCAAGCACGTAATCGAACGTTTGACTCAAATAGCGGTGCTGGTTATCTGGCGTGATAAAGTCATCAATTAAGTGCACCACACACTCAGGGTTGATGAGCTTGATCCGCTCGGCCATCACTTCAATCTTACTTTGCCCAACCGTACCGCTCATCGCATGGATTTGACGGTTGATGTTGGTGACGCACACATCGTCCATATCAATCAGTGTTAACTCGCCAATGCCGGTGCGCGCCAATGCTTCGACTGCCCACGAGCCAACGCCACCGATACCAATCACACACACATGCGCAGCACGCAGTATTTCAACCTCACGATTTCCATAAAGGCGACGAGTGCCTCCGAAGCGTTGGTTGTAGCTATCTGAAGCGGGGGTATCGAGTTCACGCATAATTAAAAGTCCGATTGAAAGCGATAGAAAAATAAAGAGTGCGATTTATACGCACTCTTTATTTAAAAGTCTAGGTCGAAACCTGTGTCACTATTGTAGCTTTTCAGGCGGCAATGCCCAAGGCGCTTGTGTGGCTGAGTTTTCTAACCCCAGTTTCCAAACGCGACCAAAATGTTTGTAATGCCCAGCTTCCGTTCCGGCGCGCTCGCCCATGCCATGGTACAGATCGAGGTGGTTATCTTTTACCGCGCCGCCCGTATCTAGCACAATCAACATTCTCAACTGATGAGCGCCACTCCATGTACCATCGGCATTGAGCAGCGGCACTTCTGCTAAAATAGGTGTACCCATTGGAAAGATGGAACGATCTCCAGCCACCGATGCCATCGGCAGGAGTGGAATACCGGCAGAGCCAGTGACGGGGGCTGCCGCTTTGGGCGCAAAAAAGACATAGGAAGGATTTTGCTCTAGCAGCTCTCTTACCGTCGGTTCATCATTGGCTAGCACCCATTCCTTGATCGCTTTGAGTGACATTTTCTCTCGTGTCACTTCACCTCGTTCAATCAAGACTTTGCCAATACTGATGTAGGCTTTGTTATTCTTACCAGCGTAAGCGAAGTACTCAAGCGTATCGTCATCTTCAAAATGCACAAAACCACTGCCTTGCACCTCCATAATGAAAGGGTCAATCAGGTTCGCCGCATAACCTAACTCAAGCCCTTTTTCAGCTAACGCACCATCATAAATTTGCGCACGCGTTGGGCAATCGGCCGAACATTCAGGCAAACCAAATACGGGATATTTGAATATTTCATCCGGTTGATGGCGAAGCTCCATCACCGGAGAAAAATAGCCAGTGAAAAGCACATTACCTTTTTTATCGCCACCACCAAGCTGCGCCGCTTGTATTCCAAAATTCGCCAAATCTTGTGGATCACCACTTTGCAAAATCCATTCACTAATCTGTTGATACAAAGGTTGATAAATCGCTGCCATCGACGCCGAGCGAGTCACCACTTGTTCGCTCTGTTTGGAAAATTGCGTAAAGTCACGTGGCGTATTGGACTGCACCGTGTCTACTTTGTTGAGCGCTTTAGAGAAATCACCATCCAAATATTGCTGAGCACGGTCGGTCGGTTGCGCACAACCAAACAGCAGCAGTACTGCCGCAAGAGGAAAAATTTGCTTAATCACAGAAGTTATCCGTTATTTGAGTTGCTAAAAGCATGACAAACTCGCGCCTAAACCGCAATCAGCGAATTGTTAACGGAGGTTTTTTTGGTATTTTCCTGACAATCGGAAGGTTGGATTGTAGTGCGACGACGACATTTGTGTCATTTCGGTATTGTTATCATCACGCATTTTGTAACGATAGCTCGTATCACCAATCTGGTATTCTAAAAAATGACCATCAAACTCAAATGAAGTAGTGAGTACTCGGCCACTACTGATCACGCCTGCTTTCCCCAATTCAATTCGTTTGGCTGAATAAGGGGCAACATACTGCTCAACCCAAACCCCATACACCTCATCCTTTGGCGAAAAATAGTTTTCCAACCGAGTAAAGAGATCACCGTATAGCGACGCTACGGAAAGCAAGCCAATCATCACAACCAGCATCAAGCCTCGTTCAATGTACTTACGTCTTCGCAAGTTTGTGAACTGAGGCGTAGCCGTAAGGCCTACGTTTTTTGTCATTTTCATGCGACTCAACTCGTTGGTTTTGGCCATATTTCGCCTTTATTGGCAAGCAGTCTAACGTGTCCTAAATCAGAGATAAAATCGGCGATTGAATAATTGCACCAAACTCAAAAAACCACTTGCCGACACGCGAATAAAAAGTCATTATTTTAACATATTTAAACACCAAGGTGCTCTCGGAGTGAAAATTCGCAGTACAGCTCTCGTTAAAGGATTTAGACAATCTGCTCCCTATGTTAACGCTCACCGTGGTAAAACCATGGTGATCATGCTCGGCGGTGAAGCGATTGCCGATAAGAACTTCGCTAATATCATTAGCGATCTCGCACTACTGCATAGCCTTGGTGTCAAAATTGTTTTAGTGCACGGTGCTCGGCCACAAATCAATCAGATTCTGGCGACACATCATTGCTCCACTCCTTATCACAAAGGCATTCGGGTCACTGATGAAGAAGCGCTCAGCTTAGTCATGCAAGCAGCGGGGCAACTTCAACTGGCCATCACAGCACGCCTTTCAATGAGCTTAAATAACACACCAATGGCAGGAACTCAGCTCAATATCGTTAGTGGCAATTTTGTCATCTCTCAACCATTAGGTATAGATGATGGTGTCGATTATTGCCACAGTGGCCGCATTCGCCGTATTGATATTGAAGGCATTAACCGCATGCTTGACCAAGGTTCGATCGTGCTACTGGGGCCAATTGCGAGTTCCGTCACTGGCGAATGTTTTAATTTGCTCTCTGAAGAAGTAGCCACACAAGTCGCAATACGCCTAAAAGCAGATAAGCTGATCGGTTTTTGCTCAGAGCAAGGCATTATCGATGAGCAAGGCAACGCGATTGCTGAACTGTTTCCATCTGATGTTGAACGGATAATGCAGCGTATTGAAGCAGATACCGACCAAGTTCAGGATAATAGCTCAGGTACCTCACGCTTTCTGCGAGCCGCCGTTTCAGCGTGCCGCGCAGGCGTGCCACGTAGTCACTTAGTCAGTTACAAACAAGATGGTGCTTTGATCCAAGAGTTGTTCTCTTTTGACGGGATCGGTACTCAGATTGTCATGGCAAGTGCCGAACAAGTCCGTCAGGCACAGATCGATGATATCGGCGGAATTTTCGATTTAATCCGCCCGTTAGAAGAACAAGGAATATTGGTACGGCGTTCACGTGAACAGTTAGAGCAAGAGATCCACAAATTCACGATTATTGATAAAGATGGCTTATTGATTGGTTGCGCCGCGCTTTACCCTTACCCAGAAGAGGGCATGGCAGAAATGGCGTGTGTCGCTATTCACCAGGAGTATCGGGACGGCAACCGCGGTTTATTGTTACTCAATCACATGAAGCAACAAGCAAAATCGATGCGTTTAGATCGCCTCTTTGTTTTGACAACGCACAGTTTACATTGGTTTAGAGAGCAAGGTTTTTATGAAGTCGGTGTGGAATCGTTACCGATAACTAAACAGAGTTTGTACAACTATCAACGCCGTTCAAAAATTTTAGTCCTGACGCTCTAACGTCAGGATATTGTATTTATTCGTTAAGTTATGGTGAATAGTTTATCTTTGATCAAGTGCAAACGTTTTCATTATTTTGTATACAAAATAAGCGCTTTATTTAACTTAATATTATGTGTAGAATCCGCCGACATCATTAA
>NZ_CAWPDB010000152.1:0-22599 GCF_963886625.1 Vibrio sp. V23_P3S9T160 | reverse complement strand
GATTAGTTAATTGCGGTTTTTAAAGGTTTTAATTATCAGTTGCTTGTATTCGGTAATATTTTGGTTTTGTTAATTTATTCATGACTTAGCGTTATTGTATGGTTGCATGCCATTGAAATGCTGTATAACATTAAAAATCATTTTTTGGTTATCGCTACTCTTTTTTATAAGTGGCTTTAATCTTTTTTATTTTCTTTTTAAATCATGAGGTGAGTTATTTATGTCTGAGAAATTCGTCCAAACTGTATCGAGTGTTAATTATAATAAAGGTGTTTTTTCTCTCTATTTTGTTGGACAGAATCAGTCCAACATGGCGAACGGTATTATGGCGGAAAGTGATACGGACTTAGAGCTAAAAGAAGTGATTCATATGCCTGCTTCTGGTTTTATGTATATGGTTTCGATGGTTAAGAATATGCTTGAAGATCCTCGTATGAACGAAGAGTTAGAAAAATTAATTGCCGCTGGTTTTCTACCATCACCGAGTGAAGCAACTCAAGAGAGCGAGAGTGGTATTGAGCCTGCTAAAAAACGCGTGACACGCACGAAAAAATAAAAGGTGGCTTAGCGTATGTTGATTCAACATCACGCGGCGAAACTGGATCGTGCAATGATGCAGAAAATGATGGGTGGGATTCTTCTGCTCAGCCAATATTCTCCTCTGCATCAACGGTATCTTATCAGTGAATGGCAGCAACGGATTATGCCATCATTTGAGTTAAATCAGTTTTGCTATTACGAAGATGAACAAGGACGTCCAATTGCATTTTGTAATTGGGCGTTTTTGTCTGAGCAAGTGAGAGAGTTGCTATTGTCCGGTGAACGAGAAATCGAAGCCGCTGACTGGCGCTCTGGTGATCATATCTACATTCCTGAAATGCTTGCTCCTTTTGGTCACGGACGTCAAATCGTCAATGACTTACGACAGCGTGTTTTTTTGCCGTGGAAAGGGCAAAAAGTGTGTACTGTCCGCGGCAAAATCGACACGCAAAACGACCGCTGTATCCGTAAGGTGCAGTGGTTTTCTATTTAAATAATAATAAGAGCCACAGTCTATGGGAAAACCATTTTGGAGAAGTGTCGAATACTTCTTCACCGGAAATTATTCCGCCGACGATGGAAATAACGACATTGTTGCCATCGGTTTTGGCGGCGAAATTCATGCTTATGGCGGAGATGATCATATTCATCTAGGGTCGATCGGAGCCACTGTATATACCGGTTCAGGTAACGATACGGTATCGGCGGGGGCCGGCTATCTAAAAGTTGAGGATACAACGGGGAACCTGAGCGTTCGAGGCGCTGCGGGTTATGTTGATATCAAGAAAAACGGAGACGGTAATCTCTCATTTTCAGGTGCTGCTGGTGGTGTAGATATTGGTCATGACGGCCAGCATGGCAACATCAGCTACGCGGGTGCTGCGGCTTACAACCACATTAAGCGTCAAGGGTTATCAGGCCATGTTTCTTTCCAAGGTGCTGGTGGCTACAACGCTATCTGGCATGAAACCAATCATGGAAACTTGAATTTCGACGGTGCAGGTGCGGGCAATAAAATCGATCGTACTTGGTTTAATCAGTATCAAGGATCTCAAGGTGATGTGCGTTTTGTCGGCGCGGGGGTTGCTAACAGTATTAGCTCACGTGTTGAAAGCGGTAACCTGCACTTTAGTGGCGCTGGTGCGGATAACCATTTAGTCCGTAAAGGCAAAGTGGGCGATATAACCCTGCAAGGTGCTGGGGCTTCAAACCGCATTGAACGTACCCATCAGGCCGAAGATGTCTACACACAAACCCGCGGCAATATTCGTTTTGAAGGTGTGGGTGGTTACAACAGCCTTTACTCTGATGTGGCACATGGTGATATTCATTTCTCGGGCGGCGGTGCTTATAACACCATTACTCGTAAAGGTAGTGGCGGCGATTTTGATGCTCAAGGTATGGAATATGCCAAAGCCGAAGAAATTGTCCTCACTACCGCACAGATGCACGGTATATCGATTGATAATGGCAACAAGTTTCATTCGGTTAACGCTGTAAAATCAGAGCGAGAGCCAAATACTTATTTGTTCGCTATTGCAGATGGTACTTACACCAAAATCAACAAAATCCGTCTCTATAACGATGCTGAATCCGGCAAACTCAAGTACTACTCAGAGGCATGGTTCAAGCAGGGTAATCACTTAACCGATCTTGCTCATTCCGATATTTCTTCTTCAGGTGGCTTTGAGTCCAATCCAGTCAACGGTGGTTACACCCTTTCTAATATTGCCATTGAACATCAGCAATCAGTGACTGTTCATGCGGTTGAGAAAAGCCTGACTGAATATGAGTGGGTGACTTACGCCAATGGCGCGGTGATTGATGCAAAAGATGTGTCATTGTCGGATGCCAAAATGGGTGGTCACGCGATTTATGCTGATGGCACTAAGGTTGATGTCAAAGCGGTGAAATCAAACCGCAAACCCAACACTTATGTTTACGCTAAAATGCTTGGGCCTTACACAAAAATTGTAGTGGTTGAGCTGGCTAACGATGCCGAAACCGGCGCGCTGAAATATCAAGCTCGCTCTTGGTATAAAGAAGGTGATCACACGGCCAATATAGCCAACCAAGATATTTCGTCTGCAACTGGGTATAACCCAATGGGCAAAGGGGGCTACTCGCTCAGCGACTTGCATTACAGCGTTAACGCGGTAAGAAGTACCAGCGAAACAGTGGCCGATATCGACGAATACACGGATCAAACCTTATTCAAACCCGTAAGTGATAGCGGCGAAAGCTCTGGCGATGTTCATTTCAATGGTGTCGGTGGCGGTAACGTTATTAAATCCAACGTAACACGCGGTCATGTTTACTTTAACGGTGGCGGTCTTGCCAACGTGATCCTGCATAGCTCTCAGTTCGGTAACACTGAATTTAACGGTGCTGGCGCGGCGAACGTGATTGTCAAAAGTGGCGAAGAAGGGGATCTCACCTTCCGCGGCGCAGGTTTGGCAAACGTATTAGTGCACCAAAGTCAGCAAGGCAAGATGGATGTTTACGCGGGTGGTGCGTTGAACGTGCTGGTTCGTGTCGGTAACGGTGACTATCTGGCTCACTTATTGGCTTACGGCAACATCTCGGTACAGAAAGGCCAAGGCAATAGTCGAGTTACTCTACTGGGCGGCTATAACACGCATACGCAAATCGGTAGTGGTGATGCACTATGGCTAGCGGCTGGCGGTTTCAATGTCATGACGCAAGTCGGTCAAGGCGATGTGGCTTCGGTACTGGCTGGTGGCGCAAACGTACTGACCAAAATGGGTGATGGTGAACTCACGGCGGGCATGCTGGGTGGTGCGAACGTGATTACCCATATCAGCAGTGATGATCAATTATCGAATACCACGGCGGTTGCACTCGGCGGCGCAAATATTCTCACCAAAAAAGGCAAAGGCAACACCCTTGCTGTGATGGGCGGAGGCGCTAACGTACTCACCCATGTCGGTGATGGCACCACAACGGGCGTAATGGTAGGCGGCGCGAACATTCTAACGAAAGTCGGGAATGGCGACACGACAGGCATTATGCTTGGTGTTGGCAACGTGCTAACGCATGTTGGTGATGGCCAAACCCTTGGCGTAATGGGCGCCGCAGGCAACATCTTCACTAAAGTGGGCGATGGAACATCCATTGCAGTCATGATTGGTGCAGGCAATATCTTTACCCACGTGGGCGAAGGCAATGCTTGGGCATTGATGGGCGGCTTGGGTAACGTCTTTACTAAAGTGGGCAACGGTGATGCTCTGGCGTTAATGGTGGCCGAAGCTAACGTCTTCACCCATATCGGTGATGGCATGTCGGTGGCGCTTATGTTGGCCAAAGGCAACATAGCAACTAAAGTCGGTAATGGAACCACACTTGCGGCTATGGTGGGTAACGCCAACATCTTCACTCACGTAGGCAGTGGCAGCACGTTTGCTGCAATGATCGGTCAAGCCAACATTATGACCAAAGTGGGCGATGATCTCACCGCTGCGCTGATGGTCGGTAAAGCCAACATCTATACCCATGTCGGCGATGGAACTAGCCTAGGAATATTCGCAGGCGAAGTGAACGTGATGACTAAGGTTGGTAACGGCACAACCTTGGCTGCGATGTTCGGTAAAGCCAACATCATGACACACGTCGGCGATGGTCTAACGGGCGTGTTAGCACTGGGCGAAGCCAATATTGTCACCAAAGTGGGTGATGATTTCATGGGGGTTGTGGCGGCAGCAAAAGCCAACGTCGTGACCCATGTCGGTGATGCAACCACCGCAGCGGTATTGGCTGGTAAAGGCAATATCCTCACCAAAGTGGGCGAAGGCACCACGGTAGGGTTGTTGATTTCCGATATCGGCAACGTGATGACTCATGTCGGAGATGGCACGACCATTGGTATTGCCAAGGGCAAGGCAAACATCATTACCAAAGTCGGTGATGGTTTGGGTGTTAACGTGGCTTGGGGTCAAGCAAACGTGTTTACCCAAGTGGGCGACGGTGATCGCTATAACTTTGCCAAAGGTGAAGCCAACGTCATCAGCAAAGTGGGCGATGGTCAAGAAGTCTCTGTCGTGCAAGGTCAAGCCAATATCATTACCCATGTGGGTGATGGTGATGATTATACCGGTGCTTGGGGCAAAGCTAACGTTATCACCAAAGTGGGTAATGGCCGAAATGTTGTGCTAGCCAAAGGTGAAGCCAACATCGTGACTCAAGTGGGTGATGGCGATAGCTTTAACGCACTTTGGAGTAAAGGCAACATCGTCACCAAAGTCGGTGATGGTATGCAGGTGACCGCCGCGAAAGGTAAAGCGAACGTAACGACTCGAGTGGGAGATGGCCTAAACGTCATCGCCGCTTATGGTGATGCCAATATTAACACCGTGGTTGGTGACGGTATTTCGGTCAATGTTGCTTGGGGCCAATACAACGTCAATACCAAAATCGGCGATGGTTTGAACGTCGCGGTTATGAAAGGTAAAGCCAACACCAATATTCATGTTGGTGATGGTTTAGGGGTTAATGCTTCTTACGCTCAAAACAACGTGGCGATCAAAATCGGTAATGGTGATTTCTACAGTTTGGCGGTCGCGTCGAGCAACACCAGTAGCAACAAGCTCTCCGCCCTGTTTGATAACATCAAGCAAACCGTACTTGGTGTCGGTGGTAGCCAAGCCATCAACTACTTAGTGCAAGGCGATGAAGCCTCCTCATCCGGCACGCATAAAGGCCGTGGTGCGATTGCAACACCTGAAATCACCAAGCTGGATGGCTTCCAAATGGAGGCGATTGAAGAAGTGGGCTCGGACTTGGGTGATAGCCTCACAGGCAGTGTCACTAAGGTAGATACTCCAGATCTCAACAAGATGCAACATACACTCAATGTTGATGATTCTTCCGTTCAAGCTCCGAATCTGATTGTGAATGGCGATTTTGAACAGGGCGAACACGGCTGGCAATCTACCCATGGGGTTGAAGCCTCCTATGCAGGCAATGTATATGGCGTAGAGGGTGAAGGTCACGGAGCACGTGTGACCGAGCTCGATACTTATACCAACACCAGTCTTTATCAAGATCTGACTAATCTAGCGCAAGGTGAAATCATTGCTGTGAGCTTTGATTTTGCAAAACGTGCAGGCATTTCTAATAACGAAGGCATCGAAGTTCTCTGGAACGGCGAAGTGGTTTTCTCATCGTCTGGTGACGAATCTGCTTGGCAGCAAAAAACCTTAAAACTGACCGCGCAGGCTGGCAGTAACCGTATCGAATTCAAAGGCACAGGCCACAATGATGGACTGGGCTACATCCTAGATAATGTGGTGGCGAAATCAGAGTCATCGCAACAAGCCCATGCAATCAGTGAGCACGCAACACAAAATCAAGCGGCGCAGAATGCTCTGTCCGACAAAGAGCGTGCAGAAGCGGATCGCCAACGTTTAGAACAAGAAAAGCAGAAACAGCTCGATGCTGTCGCAGGTTCGCAAAGCCAGCTGGAATCTACCGACCAACAAGCCTTGGAAAATAATGGCCAAGCTCAACGCGATGCAGTGAAAGAAGAGTCGGAAGCCGTGACGGCCGAGTTGACAAAACTGGCACAAGGTCTCGATGTGCTTGATGACAAAGCCACGCATACGGGTGAGTCGGGCGACCAATGGCGCAACAATTTTGCCGGTGGTCTGCTAGATGGCGTTCAAAGCCAGCTCGACGACGCCAAGCAGCTCGCCAATGACAAAATTGCTGCGGCGAAGCAGACACAGTCTGACAATAACAGCAAAGTCAAAGAATCCGTTGCGAAGTCTGAAGCGGGCGTTGCAAAAGGTGAGCAACACCTGGCGGGTGCAGAGCAAGACATTGCTGATGCTAAAACTGATGCTGAAAAACGTAAAGATGATGCTTTAGCGAAAGGCAATGACGCGAAACAAGCCGAATCTGACGCACACAGTGCCGCAAACGACGCGCAATCGCGTGGTGATCGCGATGCGATGAACGCGGAAAATAAAGCCAACCAAGTGCAGAATGATGCGAAAGGGGCTAAGCAAAACGAAAGCGATCGCCCTGATCGTCAAGGTGCTGCGGGCAGCGGCCTTGCGGGTCAAGCACATAGCGTCGAAGTCGCAGGTGCTGCGGGCCGCCATATCAACGCTGATAGTCAAACAAACGCTGATGGCCGCTTTAGCGAAGGCTTGAGCGAGCAAGAGCTAGAAGCCTTAGAAGGTGCGACAAACGCAGTGAACCGTCTGCAAATTAACGCAGGAATTCGAGCGAAAAATACGGGTAGTTCTGTTACTTCGATGTTCACTGAGACAAACGCCGACAGCATTGTTGTGCCAACAACGGCCTCTCAGGATGTGAGCCGAAAAGAGAGTCGTATTTCAGGGGTGAATCTTGAAGGTCTTGGTGAGGCATCCAGTGATATAGCATTGGGTGGTAACGCCATCGACAACATGTTACGTGATTCTCTGCCATTCTACTCACTTCGTGCCGAACGAAATCTATTGGTGCAAGAAGGGGATGAAGGCTTAGAAGTGCGTGCTTGGCCTGGCACAGATGACAATAGCAAGACCATAATTCTTGATGATCCAGAAGATGCGGCTCAACAAAAAGCCATTGAGCGTTTCATTTTAGCCAACTTCGATAATTTTGAACAAATGCCCGATGAGCTCTTTTTGGTGGATAACAAGGTTATCTCACATCATGAGGGTCGCACGCGTGTTTTGGCACAAAAAGAAGAGGGCGCTTGGAAGTACAACACCAAAGCAGAATTGATGTCTGTCACCGAATTACTCGATGCTGCCAGTGTTACAGGGAAGATCCGTGGTGAAAGTTACCAACAAGTGATCGACGCTCTGACTGAGTACCATGCAAGTACGATTGAACACGCAGACTATGAACTGGAATCTGTGGAAAAACTGCTCAACCTACGTAAACAGATTGAAGGTTATGTACTTGGCCACCCCGATTCTGGCCGCGTTGAGGCTATGAGTTCACTGTTAAACCAAGTGAATGTGCGTTTAGAGGAAGTCTCTACTCTGGCGGTATCAGAACAAAATATCAAAGCGCAAGACAGCTTTAGCCGATTATATGACCAGCTTGAAAATGCCAACTTGAAAGAGAGTAAGCATTTGTATCTTGATGGTAATAGCAACTTCGTTACTAAGGGCAAAGGAAATATTACTAATATCGATCAGCTAGGTGGCAGCGAAGCTGTGCTTGAAAAAGTGAAATTGACAGTAAGTAACGAGTATGGCCAAACCGTTGCGGATACAATCTTTGCTGGATTATCTGTCAAAGATCTTGCCAAAGATGGCAAAGGTATTGATATCGCTGGGCTTAAAAAAGTGCATTTAGCGATTGAACAACACTTGTCACCCGTCAGTGCAACACTATTTCTTTGGAAACCGAGTGATCATAGTGCCCTTGGACATGCAGCTCTGCAAATTGGCCAGGGACGTAATCAAATCAGTGCAGATCAAGCACAAGCTTATAATCAGAGCAATTATGTAAGCTGGTGGCCAATGGGTAGTAAGTCATCTAGCGTAAATCGTCTATTTGTTGTTTCATCAGAATCTCACCCAGATCTTAAACTGCGCTGGAAAGATTTTAGTCAGCCAGCCGCGCAGGGTGAATCTCTAGTATTTGATATGCAGTCGGAAGAAAATGATGATTTCGGGCTAAAAAGTGCTGAAGATAAATTGAAGTCTTTTATCAAGCAATTGGCTTTAGCCTCTGGTGTTGATGAAAAATTTAAAGATATCTCTGAAACGTTTACCATGATGGCATTAATGAACCCTGATATTCTGGAATCGGCCAATATTCCTGAGCATATTTCTAAACCGTTTGTTGACCAATGGAATGACACCAGTTACGACATGCAAGATGTGGCGCATCGTTTTGCGAAAGAGCTACAAGAGCAAGCGAAAATTGCGGTTAACTCGGAACACATGGAGCAACAGATAGCCGAGGTCGTTCGTCAGTTTGCACAAGATGAATTGGGTAAAATTCAGGCTTTTAAAGAGATGCAGTCTGACCAAGGCCGTGTATTCCGCATTAACTTAGAAGGGCTTGATACTGCGGCAATGCAGGCAGAGTGGAATCGCCTCAGTAACGACCCGGATGCGCGTTATCAACTGCTCACCAAAAACTGCTCTAGTACGGTCGCCAAAGTGTTGAAAGCAGGCGGGGCGGATAAATTGATTGGTCACACATGGCTGCCTAAGTTTGGTGTTTGGACGCCGACAGAGCTATTTAACTTTGCTCAAGATTTGCAAAAAGCTCAATTGGTAAGTAATGCGAAGAAAGATAAGCAATATCTTGACACAGATTCTCACCAATCAGCTGAACGCGCTTTAGAAAGCCTCGGCGAAGGTAAGCAAACAACGCTCGATTTATCATCGGTGTCTACTAAAGACGAACTGAAAAATGAAGCGAAAGTCTTTGCTAAACCTATTGGTGAATCTTATCAAAAGATCTTAGACCAATTGGATTTACTGCATACCACGCAAGGTGATAAGCAAATAGAAGCAGCATTAAGACTTAATAACTTAGTTGATGACTATGTATCACACCATGAAAAATCAGGTCGTAATACCGCTTTACTGAGCCTCAAAAATCGCGTGAGTGAAAGCCTTTATAATAACGTTGCGGAAGAAACGAGAGTCGAAATCGCAAAATTGTCTGCTACTCGCATTGATTTAGCGGCGGATCTATTGCATCGACTGCATTCTAGCACCAGCAAGGTGTCTTCCGTTGTTGATATTAAACATCTTGCCGATGGAACAAAATACAGCAGCCAAGAGAGCTTAGCTGTGCTTTCGAAACAAGAGGTTCCTTTTAATAAAGAGCTGCAAGACCAACAACTAGTACAAGGAAGAGAGACCGGTGAAGCGGTAGTTAATAACGTACAACTGTCGGATGACGAGATAAAAGGGATTAAATGGTATACCAGTGAAGGTTTCCAATATGTAAATGAAGCTTTAAGAAAAGAAGAGAAGCTGGCCTATTTTGTCAAAGACAATGCTGTTAATGCGGTTAAAGGTTTAAATAAACTTGAGACATTTGAAGGTACCGTTTATAGAGCTTTCATGCCAGGAGTAAGCTTGAGCGATCTTGCTTCACAAGTGACTCCTGGCCAGTTATTTAGCGATCAAGGTTTTACCTCTACATCAACCAGTACTGAATTGGCTAAAAGTTTCCGAGGTGGGAAAGATACAGTTATTCTGGCCATTCTTGATGCCAAAGGAACTAACGTTGCTGGGCTTGCGCAGTTAAATCAAGCGGAAGTCTTACTCAAACCAGGTGCTCATCTACGCATTGAAGCGGTGAAAGAAACGGATCAAAATTTACACATCGTTGCTAAGCACACCGAAGAGTTTCATGCGGGTGAAACGATACGTAATTTATTTGATGGTAAAACGATTGGTATGGCGATCAACCAAAATACTTCAACCATCAATGAAAGTGTAATTACTTCGTTTGATCATGATGACATTACCGCAATACTAAAAACAAAGTCCTTATTGGAAGAAAATAAATTGGGTGTAGGTCAGCAAGTTCAAAACCGTAATGTTCAAAATTGGCATACAGCTGATGTTACGGTCATTGACGGCGGTGAAACGCGCTTTGACGGCCAAGTGATTGTTCAAATGGAAAACGATTCAGTAGTTGCAAAAGCGGCGGCAAATCTAGCTGGCAAGCATCCTGAAAACAGTGTGGTCGTTCAGCTAGATTCTGAGGGGAATTATCGCGTGGTGTATGGTGACCCATCGAAACTGGATGGAAAGCTGCGCTGGCAATTGGTTGGCCATGGGCGTGATGATTCAGAACACAACAACACTCGCTTAAGTGGCTACAGTGCCGATGAACTTGCAGTGAAATTGGCGAAGTTCCAGCAGGCATTCGGCCAAGCGGAAAACATCAGCAACAAGCCTGACCATATCAGTATTGTCGGTTGCTCTTTAGTGAGTGATGACAAGCGGAAAGGCTTTGGCCATCAATTTATCAATGCCATGGATGCCAATGGTCTTCGCGTGGATGTGTCTGTTCGCAACTCTGATGTAGCGGTAGACACAACAGGGCGCAAACATACTCAAGATGCCAATGGAAATTGGGTAAAAAAGGCTGCAAACAATAAAGTCTCACTGACTTGGAATACGCAAGGCGAAGTTACCGCACGTGACGAGATCATTCGTAACGGTGTGGCGGAAGGGGATATCCATCTTTCTCGTGTTGGTGCGAGTGAGGTTAATGAGCCAGCACGTGGTGCCATCGGCGACAACAGTGAGGTGTTTGAAGCACCTGAAAAGCGTAAAACGGAAACGGATACTACGGCATCGGCGGGCAGTGACAATAAGCTCAGCTACTCGGGCAATATTCAGGTCAACGTCGGTGATGGTGAGTTCACCGCAGTTAACTGGGGTACGTCAAATGTTGGTATTAAAGTGGGTACGGGAGGCTTTAAGTCGCTGGCCTTTGGTGACAACAATGTCATGGTTCATATTGGTAATGGTGACAGCAAACATAGTGTCGACATCGCTGGTTATCAGGCGCTTGAAGGTGCTCAAATGTTTATGGGTAACCGCAACGTAAGTTTCAATATGGGTCGCAGTAATGACCTTATCGTGATGATGGATAAGTCGATCCCGACACCGCCACTGGTCAATCCATTTGATGGTGCATCACGTATTTCAGGAGTATTACAAAGCATCGCACAATCAGGAAAGGGTGCCGATTGGTTAGCGGCTCAAGAACAGCAGTGGACACTCTCTGGTGCGAAAAAATTTGTCAAAGAGATGTCTGGCCTCGATCAAACCAGCAGTGTTGACTACAGCAGTTTGGTTGATTTGGACTCTCAGAATGAGCGCAGCAGCCGCGGCTTGAAGTCTGACGCTGAAGCAACGTTGAATAAAAAGTACAACCAGTGGTTAAGTGGCAATAGTAATCATGATACTGGCAAGATGAGCCGCGCGGATAAGTTCCGTCAAATGAACGAGAAGTTGGCCTTTAACTTCGCGGTCGGTGGTCAAGGAGCCGATATTCAGGTCACCACGGGCAACTGGAACTTTATGTTCGGAGACAACATCCAAGCGATTTTGGATACCAATCTCGGTTCATTGTTTGGCGTGTTAACCCAGCAATTCTCAGCAACGGGAATGGCTCAAACGACCTTTACCTATAATCCGCAAGACTTGCCTCGTCAGCTTAAGAATAAGCTGCTAGGTAAATTTGCTGAGGTCGGTGCAGAGACGACTTTAGGTGATATCTTCGGTGTCAATTACACCGCTGATGGCAAAATAGTCTCTCGTACTGATGAAGCGGTAGATGGCGTTGCCATTTTAAAAGAGATGCTAGAAGTGATAGGCGAGTTTGGTGGTGAGCAGCTCAGCGCATTTACTGACCCAGAAAAATTGCTAGATAGCCTCAAAGCGGGAATCGGTATGGGGGCTGATGGTCTTCAATCCTTTGCTGAAAGCCATGGACTGAAAGAGAAAGCACCAGAGGAAAACGATACAGCGCAAGTGACTCTCAATGGCGCGCCTGCGGCAATGGAAAACGTATCAGCCACTGTTGAAGAAACCAAACCAGAGCGCGCATTTGGTTTTAATGCGCTCAATTTGCCCAATTTATTTGCCACCATGTTTAGCAAAGATAAGCAGGCAGAGATGGCATCATTGGTCAGTAATCTGAAGCAGAATCTCACCGCCGATTTGCTCAATATGAAGGATAAAACGTTTGATTTCCTTCGTAACAGTGGGCATTTGCAAGGGGATGGCGATATGAACGTTTCTCTGGGTAATTACAACTTCAACTGGGGTGGTGACGGTAAAGATCTCGGCGCTTATCTCGGTGACAATAATAACTTCTGGGGCGGCCGAGATGACGATGTGTTCTACGCAACGGGAGTCTCCAATATTTTCACCGGCGGTGAAGGCCACGATATGGGCGTTTTAATGGGTCGCGAGAACATGATGTTCGGCGGTGACGGTAATGATACGGCGGTTGTGGCCGGACGCATTAACCACGTCTTTATGGGCGGGGGTGATGATCAATCCTTTGTCTTTGGCGAAGGTGGTGAGATCACCATGGGGTCAGGTAATGACTATGCGGTCACTTCAGGTAACTTCAACCGTGTGGACATGGGAGACGATCAAGACTTTGCTGTAACCATCGGTAATAACAACCAACTTGATCTTGGTGCAGGCAATGACTTTGCGAGAGTCTTTGGCAATCACAACCGAATTGATGCTGGCCAAGGAAACGATGAAGTCAAACTGATGGGTTACCATGCTTCGATTAATTCTGGCGAGGGCGAGGATTACTTAATTGCCGCCGCCATCTCAAAATTCAGCACATTAAACGGTGGTGAAGGTAACGATGTCATGGTGCTTGGGGGTTACCAAAATACGTTCAAAGGCGGTGCTGGCGTAGACAGTTTTGTGGTCAGTGGTGAGGTGATCGATAACGTGGTTGAAGATATTCGCCAAGGTGAAAATATCATCTTCAACGGTATTGATTGGAACCGTTTATGGTTTGAGCGTAGTGGTTACGATCTGAAAATCTCTATGGCACGCCATACTGATACCTCTTCCGATCAAACGCTATTTGATGCGTTAGGTTGTGTGACTTTCAATGATTATTTTGCAAATAATCGAGCCAAACTTATTATCGGTTTAGGTGAAAAAGACGCTCAAGGTGAGCAGGAATATACCTGTTTGACTGATAATGCGTTAGACAACCTCATTCAAGCGATGAGTTCCTTCGCGCCTAAGGTGGGAGAAAGCAACTTTATGGATGGATTAGCTTCTCAGCCTCAGCAAGCGATTATGGCCGCATGGTCGGATGTGAATACCGGGAAGTTTAGCTTGTCGTAATCATGTCTTTCATGGGTTAAAACCAGCCTTTGTAGGCGTGTCTGTTTGACAATAGCGCCCATATAAACCTAAAAACGCCTCCTGATTTTGTAGAAAACAGGGGGTGTTTTTTTAGGCTTAAACTGGCAAAACCTAGCCGATACTAGCGAATACGAGTAAACTCTTCTCTTTTCATGGAAGAGCCCAGAAGCAATGTTAAAACAAGATCATAGCCAAGCGATACAACAAAGAATCGATCAAAAAACCAAACCGTTGGGAGCGCTGGGCCAACTTGAGTCATTAGCACACCAGCTCGCCTTAATCCAAAGTCAAAATCAGCCTCAGCCCACTCAGCAGATCACCATTAATAAGCCTACAGTACTGGTCTTTGCTGGCGATCACGGCATTGCAGATGAAGGCATTAGCATTGCGCCAAGCGCGGTGACTCAGCAAATGGTGCTTAACTTTCTGGCGGGTGGTGCGGCCATCAACTGTTTTTGTCGCAGCAATCAAGTCGAGATGAAAGTAATAGATTGCGGGGTTTTACTCCCTGTAGAAAGCGACAATCCGCACTTTCTTGTGCAGCGCTTAGGTAGCCGAACGGAGAACTTTGCTCGCCAAGCGGCGATGTCTGTAGAGCAAGTGAAGCAAGGGCTACTGCTAGGCAATCAGGCCGTGCAGCAGGTGAGCCGTGCGGGGTCCAATATAGTGATGTTTGGTGAAATGGGCATTGGTAATACCAGTAGCGCTTCTGCGATATTAGCGGCGCTTTCTAAACATTCTGTTGAGCAGTGTGTTGGTTACGGCACTGGCATTTCAACACAGCAATATCAGAAAAAAGTAGAGCTGGTGAAGCAAGGCGTAACACGCTGCCGTGGTTTGGATCCAGAAACGGTACTTGCGGAAGTAGGCGGCTTTGAAATTGTGCAAATGG
The DNA here is from genome assembly GCF_963886625.1 of Vibrio sp. V23_P3S9T160. Taxonomy (NCBI): domain Bacteria; kingdom Pseudomonadati; phylum Pseudomonadota; class Gammaproteobacteria; order Vibrionales; family Vibrionaceae; genus Vibrio; species Vibrio sp. V23_P3S9T160. The sequence continues at coordinate 8,292 of NZ_CAWPDB010000152.1, read as the reverse complement.
TCGGAGCATTTTTAGGCGCTTACCAGCAGCAAACGCCGATTCTGGTGGATGGATTTATCGTCACGGTAGCCGCGTATGTGGCCACACTTATTGAACCGGATTGCCGCGAGTTGATGATTTTTGCTCATCAGTCCCATGAATCGGGCCACCAACGCGTACTTGAACAGTTAAACGCGACACCACTGCTTAATTTAGGGTTGAGGTTGGGTGAGGGAACGGGTGCTGTATTAGCCGTACCTTTGGTCAAAGCGGCCGCCGAGTTCTACAACACCATGGCCAGTTTTGCCGACGCAGGAGTGACAGTGTAATGCTGCGCGTTTTCGCTTATCAATTAGAGCTGTTCTGGTTGGCGTTGAGTTTTTTCTCGCGCCTTCCTATTCCTAACAATACGCCCTATTGCAGTGAACGAATGAACCGATCTGGGCGCTATTTTTCCTTGGTTGGTCTATTACTCGGCGCGATCTGCGGTGCCATCTACAGTGTGCTGATCCTGATTTTACCGAACGAGGTAAGCATCGCACTGACGATGGTGGCCAGTTTGCTATTAACAGGGGCGTTTCATGAAGATGGCTTAACTGACATGGCGGACGGCATTGGCGGAGGAATGACGGCTGAGCGCCGTTTGAGCATCATGAAAGATAGCCGCATTGGCACTTATGGTGCGGCCAGTTTAGTGATGGCGCTACTGTGTAAGTTTCTCTTTTTAGAGGCGCTACTTGGTTATGGCAACGTATTGATGGTGTGGGTGCTAGGCTACAGTTTTAGCCGTGCGATAGCGGCATCGTTGATTTTCGACATGCCGTATGTGAGCGATCTCGATAGCAGCAAAAGTAAGCCGCTAGCCAATAAACAAACCCTTCCAGAGCTCATTTTTCTACTGCTGTGCGGCTTAGCGCCTGCGTTATGGTTTGGTTGGCAGGTAAGCCTGAGCCTAGTATTGGTTGCTGTGGTTTTTCGTATTTTCTTCAAAGCTTGGTTGATGGCGCGTATTGGCGGTTTCACCGGAGATTGCCTTGGCGCTGCACAACAGATCATGGAACTGCTGATCTATCTGCTGCTTATTGTATTCGCTGGGCTGGGTTATTTGAGCATGGGACTGATTGAATAATGGTGCATTTGATTTTGGGTGGCGCGCGTAGCGGTAAGTCTTGTTTCGCTGAACAGGCCGCAAAGCAAGCACACCAAGCCCTGTTAATGCGGCTGCCGCAGGCTCAGCTTAACTATGTTGCCACCGCGATTGCATTTGATGATGAAATGCAGGCAAGGATTGCTCACCATCAGCAGCAAAGAACGTCGGAATGGCAAGAGCACGAATGCCCTGAACAACTGCCTGAGTTAATTGCCACTTTTTCAGCACATGATGTGGTATTGGTGGACTGCTTAACGCTGTGGCTGAATAACGTTATCTATAACCATGGACAGCAAGCTCACGAAGCGGAGATAAAAAAGCGAGTCGAGCAACTCTGTTTTGCCGTTGAGCAAACGCCCGCCACTTTGGTTATCGTCGCTAACGAAGTGGGCCTTGGCGTGATCCCGATGGGGGAGGTTTCGCGCTTATTTGTCGATAACGCTGGCTGGCTTAACCAAGCGCTAGCCAAGTTAGCAACCCGAGTGAGCTTTATTGCGGCGGGCTTACCGATTGTTTTAAAAGACATCGTTTTAAAAGACACTGCTCTAAACGACATCGCTTTAAAAGGCTCACAATGATCAATCTCTATTTGATGCGCCACGGTAAAACCGTCGGTCGGCCTGCGCTCAATGGTAAAACAGATGTGCTCGTTGAAGCGCATCGGCAAGAGCAGATCGCTCACACTTTGCTGAGATCCCCTTACTTCTTCTCAAACATCATTACTTCGCCGCTACGCCGTTGCCATGATTTAGCGCAGCAACTGGTTTTAGAGCAGCCGAAATTGGATTACCAAATTGAGCCTGATTTCCAAGAGATGGATTTTGGTGATGTCGATGGCGTGGCCTTTGATGAACTGCAATCGATGTGGCCAGTAGTGGAAACTTTGTGGACCAATCCGGCCCAAAATCAACTACCGAATGCAGAAAACTTGGCCGATTTTCATCAGCGTGTAACTCGTACTTGGGAGGCGCGAGTTAAAGAGATTAAACAAGACACTTTGATCATCGCTCATGGCGGAACAATCAGAATGATACTTGCCTATGTTCTAGGCACTGACTGGCAAAACCCACATTGGTATAGCGTGTTAAATATCGACTATCAATCATTAACTCATATCCAAATAGGAAAAGATAACGCTAAGAATGTGACTGTGAAGAGCATCGGAATTCAAATTTAGCACCGGGTGAGCATGCAGTAGAGTATGGAGTAACTATCAGATTTAATGGTAGAATTCCCGGCAATTAACGCCGGCCTCTGGTTAAGCGTATTTTGTATAAGGTATTGAGACGATCGTTGATGAGTTAAGTTTACCCTTATCCATCTTGATAAGTGGGATCGTCTCAACATAAATTGCTTCTACAATTCATTAACATACCGCTGTGCAATAAAGGAGTAACGCATGACGAAGTCCCTTTTCCGCCAATCTTTCCTATTTGATAGTTTGGATTTAGACCAAGAAATGGTCACTGGCGAAATCAAAACGGCAGCTGGTATTACGCTTAAAGTGCTCTCGCGTGGAGTGCTCGAAGTGATCCCCGCTCATCTCAACGATGAGAGTAAGCACATCATTATTTCTTGCGGTATTCATGGTGACGAAACTGCGCCAATGGAATTAGTCAATAAGCTGGTGGATGATATTCAGTCAGGTTTTCAAGCGGTCCAACACCGCTGCTTATTTATTGTGGCTCATCCTCAGGCGACGAATCAACATACCCGTTTCGTGCAAGAGAATTTGAACCGTTTATTTGATGATAAAAAGGGTAATACCTCCCTAGAAAGAGAGATTGCGCAGCATCTCAAACAGACAGTGAAAGACTTTTTCGAACACACCGCTGAGCAAAATCGGTGGCATCTTGATTTGCACTGTGCGATTCGTCACTCCAAACATTATTCGTTTGCCGTCAGCCCCAAATCTCGCCATCCTGTCCGCAGCCGCGCACTGATGGCATTGATTGAAAGTGCGCATATTGAAGCGGTGCTGCTTTCAAATTCACCCTCGAGTACCTTCAGTTGGTACAGTGCAGAGAATTTTGCCGCGCAAGCTTTAACGCTTGAGCTGGGGCAAGTCGCACCTCTTGGTCAAAACAACCTAGAGCGATTAGTCGCGTTTGACTTAGCCATGCGCGATTTGGTAGCCAATGCGACACCTGAACACTTGCCAAGAAAGCCAACTATTTATCGTGTCAGCCGTACCATCGTCCGTTTGCATGACGATTTTGATTTCATGTTTGATGATAACGTCGAAAACTTTACTGCGTTTAAACATGGTGAGGTATTTGGTCATGATGGTGAAAAGCCACTCATGGCGAAAAATGAAGATGAAGCGATCGTATTTCCTAACCGAAAAGTGGCATTAGGCCAGCGCGCCGCGTTAATGGTGTGCAAAGTGGCGACACGCTATGAAGACGATCAATTGGTATACGATTAACCGATGGTACTTTTGGCTTGTTAATCTTTTGACCTGTTGACCTGTTGACCTGTTGACAAGGTTAACAGGCGATTGCTTTAGTATATCACTTTCTATTTAAATGGCTTAACGGTAAGGTTAGGCCATTATTGTTTCTCTTACTTACATATAAGCGCATGACGTTCAATCAGTTACTCTTAAAAAAACAGCGTCGCTGGCATTACGCCCTCTACGCTATGCTGGCATTGTTGATTACGATGAGTGCGTTTTATTTGATGGTGGGTGAACTCTTTATCAGCCCATTTCACACTTGGTCACCACTGGAATGGCAGTTAGTGACTGAACTTCGTGCTCCTCGTCTGCTCTCTGCCGTCATCATTGGTGCTTCACTAGCTGTATCAGGCGCGGCGCTGCAAGTGCTATTAGGGAATGTTTTGGCAGAGCCGGGCGTGCTTGGTATTTCTGGTGGCGCCAGTGTGGCGATGGTAGTGGTGCTGTTTTTCTTCCCAGCCTTGGCCTCCCCTGAAATTTTCATGCTTTGTGCCGTAGTCGGTGCGATGGTGTTTACTCTTTTACTGGTCAGCATGGCTAAAGCGATGCGTTTAAGCACAACCCGCTTACTGTTGGTCGGTGTGGCGCTGGGTATTTTATCTGGTGCTGTGGTGACATGGGCGTTTTATTTCAGTAATGATCTCAGTTTAAGGCAACTGGTTTACTGGTTGATGGGCAGTATTGGTGGTGCAAGCTGGTATCAACATACGCTTTCATTAGCAGCGCTTCCGGTGATTATCTGGCTTGCTCTGCAAGGAAAAACGTTAGACAAACTGATGCTGGGCGAAACTCATGCAAAGCAGTTAGGTGTGGATGTGTATCGGCTACGTTGGAAATTGATTTTTGCCGTGTCGCTGCTGGTAGGATCTGCGGTGGCATTGGGCGGTGTGATCAGTTTTGTTGGGTTGGTTGTTCCGCATTTATTGCGCTTGGCGTTTGGTTCTGAAAACCGCTACCTTTTACCTATGTCGGCTCTGTTCGGCGCACTTTTACTGGTCTGCGCGGATACCGTTGCCAGAACGGCGCTTAATGCTGCTGAGCTTCCACTTGGTGTCGTCACTACCACCATTGGTGCGCCGATTTTTATTTGGATGTTGTTGAAAAACCATGATTCACGTTAATAGCCTGCAGGTTTCATCACGCTTATTACCACTCTCTTTTAGCTGCCAAGCGGGAGAGGTGCTGCATGTTATTGGGCCTAATGGTAGCGGAAAAAGCACTTTACTGTCGGCGTTAGCTGGCGTGACAGAGAGCCAAGGTGAGGTCTACATTGGTGATCTTCAGCTTTCAAGCGCATCGTTAGAGGCGCTGTCACTGCACCGAGCTTATCTGTCGCAAAACGACAAGCCTGTTTTTAATGTCGATGTTTATCAATATCTTGCCTTAGCGATCCCCAGTTGCGCCGATTTACATTCTCAGGCTGTTAATCAAGCCGTGGTTCATCTCACTCAACGATTGAATATTCAAGACAAATTGCATCGATCCATTCACCAACTGTCAGGCGGCGAATGGCAACGTGTCCGCTTGGCCGGTATTTGCTTGCAAATTTGGCCAACCTTAAACCCTTACGCGCAGTTATTGATATTAGATGAACCTGCGGCGCCTCTTGATATTGCTCAAGAAGGGTTGCTTTATCGTTTGATTGAAGAGGTTGCACAGCAAGGGATAGCAGTAGTGATGGCCAATCACGATCTCAATCGAACATTGCGCCATGCCGATCGCGCTCTGTTACTGCAAGATGGCGTATTGCAAAGTTCCGGCTCGGTTGAACAAGTATTAGAGAGCCAAGCGTTAAGTGCAGCGTTTCAGACTCAGGTGAAGCAGGTTGTTGTTGAAGGAAAGCCTTACCTTATCTTTGATTAAAAGCACAACTGTCGTGCAGTCAGCACACTTTTAGCGCATCAATGTGCTGAAGATAGAATGATAAAAATAGTAAGTCTATTAAAAACAAATGGTTAGGTTTTATGTGAAAGTTGGCACGCCAATCGCATTAATAGAATCGATACATTCTCGTTCTTGTTAGGCTTTTTATAAGTCTCTTAACCACCTTGCTCCCACAAGGTGGTTTTTTTTATCTGAGTCTTTGCAAGGTTATTGCGTCAATGAAGCAAGGTCAGCAGGACGGTAATAGACTGATTTGAGCACTTTACCTTGGCGAATCGTTTTGCCTTCAGAGACAAAATCTTGTGCACATTTAGCAATAATGTAGTCGCCTTTTTGTACGGCCATCAGCTCAATACCTTGTTCAGCATAGTAGGCTTGGGTATCGGCATACTCTTTTTCATTGCGACATACTTTACTCATGTTCGAGCTGTGTACTTCATCCCAGCATGGAATAAATTCGATGCCACGATTTACGGCAACATTGAGCAGAAGATCAATCAAATAGCTGATCGCTAAGTTGTCACTCACTTGGCTATGTCCAAGGTGGACTAAACGACCCATCAAAACGTACACAGTATCGATGATCGCATCCGCTTGTTCCGTTTTATTGTCAGCTTCAGCAAGTTCAGTCAACTCTTCAATCGCGAGCGAAGTATGCAACGTGTCAGCTTTATCGTTTAAGCTGCTGGCATCAGCAACGGGGAGATCAAAGGTGCTACGAAACTCGGTAATATCGCGGTAAAGATGATCGTAAATCTCTTGAGTAAGCTTGGATAAATGCATTATCTCGGTCCATTGGTTTGGTTAACAGGGATTGTGACGCGTAGTAACAAATTAATAGTAATAAACTGATAGTAAGAAAATGGATAGTAACAAACTGATGGCAAAGCTGCGACCCATGCCATCAGTTTGGTCAAAGAACAGGGTTACTTATTGAGAAACAAATAAGGAAACAGTTGGCGGCGTTCTTGGTCACTTAGAGCACTAACACGAGCGATATTGGTATCAGGAATCGCTTCTGGGTTAGGGTAGTGCTTGAGTACTTTTTCCATGCTCTCTTCGCGAATAAGATGGAAAATCGGGTAGGGCGAACGGTTAGTTAGGTTTTCGTCATCTTCGGGGCGTGTGCCGCCAAAACAGTAGTGAGGGTGAAAGGTAGCGACTTGGAAGATGCCTTGCCAATCTTGTTGCGTAATTAATGCCTCTACCCAATCGATAAAAAAGTTGTACTCAAAAAAATCTTCGAGCATGTTTGGCACTACCACTAAGGTGGTCTCAAGAGACTGTGCCGAGCTGCCTTCTAACTCTAGCAATTGTTGCAAAATATCTTGCAGCAACTGTTCTTCAGTCTCGGCTTCACTGACGAAAATTTTGATCTGTTGGTTACGTTGTGGTTTTGCGGCGAAAGGGCAGAGATTTAAGCCAATCACCACATCGTTAAGCCACTGTTCGACTTCAGTTGTGATGGCGGTTTTATTTATCGTTACGCTCATAGTGCTTATTAAAACAGTCAATTTGGCGCAAGCATAGCATGACTCTTTTGATAAAGTGAGTGGATAACACTACTTGATCAATTCATGCAGCGGTTTGCGGTGCGCAAGGGCGCGGTCATCATGGCGCAATTTCCAACAGAGAAAAAACATCGCCACATACAACACCATTCCACCCGAAACCACCACCGCCCAACCGCCATTTTGCCAGCAATAGAGTAGGAAAAACCCGCCGAGGCTGCCACCTACATAGTAATGAACCAAATACAGAGCGGTCGCGGTTGCTTTTGCGCTGCTGGCCTTTTGGCTCACCCATGAATAGGCGAGCGTATGAGTAAAAAAGGCGCCGAAACTGATCAACATTAAACCGATCAGCATAAACGGGATCGATTCAATCAAGGCTAGCCACATCCCCGACAAACTGAGTAAGGCTCCCAACATCATGCCCGAAATGGCATTGTAGCGTTTTGTCCAGTTGGCGGTCAGTTTCGAGCTGAGTGTTCCCGCCAAATAACATAGGAAGATCAATGATGCTAAGCCAATCGGTAGCGAGTAGGGTTCGGCGACAAGCCGAAAGCCCATCACTGAGTAGAGATTAACAAACAGCGCGAAGTTAGTGCCACCAATCAGCATCGCTAGCCACAGTGTGCGGTTAGAAAGATGTTTTACCAGCGCACGATTGTGGTGAAAGAACAAGCCTCGTTGCGGCGTGAAATTGCGTTGAATGGGCAGTAACCACAGCACAATGATGGCGCATACGAAAGTGAGTATGGCAATCACAATCACGGCTTGTTGCCAGCCAAAGGCATCGGTCAATATACCGCCTAAAATTCGGCCACTAATGCCACCTAATGAATTCGCAGCAATATAGCCGCCAATCGCTTGGCTAAATGCTTGAGGCGAAAGCTCCTCAGCCATGTAAGCCACGGCAACCGAAGCAAAGGCGGCCAATGCGACGCCCATTAGTGCACGTGTTAAAACCAGCACCCATAGCTGTTGGCTGATCAACATTAAGCTGCCGATTAATGGCATCATGAATAGCCCTAATAACATCACTTTGCGGCGGCCAAAGGATTCAGAGCTGATTGCCCAAGGGACTAAACTGACGGAGAGTGCGAGGGTTGATGCGGCAAATAACCAGTTAATTTGGGTTTCCGAAACCGCAAAATGCGTAGCAAGGTAGGGCAACATTGGCTGAAAAAGATAGAGATTACAAAAGACTAAGAACGAGCCGAGCGCAAGTCCCCAAGTGACTTTTCGGTATTCTTTACTGCCAATTTCGATCATGATTACGCTTCACTTACGTTATGTATCTGTGATCACAGTAGCAG
>NZ_CAWPDB010000151.1:0-23064 GCF_963886625.1 Vibrio sp. V23_P3S9T160 | reverse complement strand
ATAACATTTCAATATGCAAGTCCCCACTTATGTGGGGATTTTTTTGTTCTAAACTAAAGATTGATTCGACCAAATTAACAGAAATATAAATAGAAAATAATTTCATTGATTAAATTATCACCTTATACTTTTAGCCTATGCTCTAAGAAAAAAGCAGAAGTAAATAAGGTAGTTTATGATGAGATGGATAACCGCTTTACCACTTATTTTTTTCAGCTTATTTGTTCATGCTGCAAGCTTAACTATTACCCTCACAAACCAAGATCGGGTTACTTATTCTCTTGCACAATTGGCAGAGATACTGCCTCGTGAAACCTTCACGACTCAGCTTCCTTGGTTACCAAAAGAAAATACTTTCACTGGTTTTAAAGTTATTGATTTAATTAATCATTTGCAAGTTGGACAGGTTTCTTCTGTATCATTTTTGGCCATTAATGATTACGCCGCTAATATTGCAATTGAAAACTTAACTCGCTATGAACCCATTATTGCTTATCACATGAATGGCGATGAAATGAAAATAAGAAACAAGGGGCCGTTTTGGCTGATCTACAATCTAGATAAATATCCAAAAATAGACAATGACATTTATTACACCCAGATGGTGTGGCAGTTAGAAAAACTATTGATTCACGGTAAATAATGAATTTTACAAAATACAGCACTTTACACCCCTTGCTATACCGAGCAAAAACACTGTTGATTGTCCTGTCAGTCGCCTTGATCGTCGCTAATTTGTATATACTTTCGACCACACGCTCTTTAGCCAATTCCTATACCGACCAACGTAACTATGCAACTTGGTATTTATTCCAGCTCACCAAAGAGTATTCTGAGCTGGTTGCTTCGATTCCTTATTACCTAGAGTCAAAGGAGAAGAGAGCGCACACTTGGCTGCAGTATGAGCTGATTTGGAGCCGTTTTGACTTGATTCTAACGAGTAAGGAATCGGATAATTTTATGGGGAGAATGGATTCCCAGCATTTCTTTAAGAACAACTTTGATGATTTCAAAATATTAGAAAGCTTATTGCTGGCCGTTAAAGATCAAAAGTCATTGGCTGTATTTGAAAAACATGCTCGCTTGATTTACGACCAGATTATCGGCTATGTAAACCAAAACTTTCAACTGCAAAGCCCTATCTATCTCGAGCAAAAAGAAAAAGCAAATAGGCTAACACAGGTACAATTTCTGCTGATGTTCTTGATGCTGGGTTGCATTGGCTTAGTTAGCTATATTTTTCATAAAGAAGCGGTTGCTCAGCGTACCTTAGCGTTAACTGACCCTCTAACTGGGCTTGCTAACCGCCTTGCTATGTTTGAAGAGCTGAATCAAATTTCTGCCAATAACCCCTTCTCTCTCTTTCTTCTCGACTTAAATGGCTTTAAGCCCATTAACGACCAAAATGGTCATAAAGCAGGGGACAGTGTGTTGCAGCAAGTAGCGTTTCGCTTAACACATTCGATTCCAACCTTTGATTATTCGGTATTTCGTATGGGGGGTGATGAGTTTGCCCTGATCATCCATAGCGTAGATGCGATGGAACTGAGCATTATGCAACGCCACATTAAAGCGTGTTTTAAAGAGAATTTTTTCGTGGATAATGGAGTGGGAGCAAAGCTTTCAACCAGTATCGGTATTGCCTCTTTTCCTAAAGATTCAGCCAATATTAATCAATTAATACATATTGCGGATAAGAATATGTATGCCATGAAGTTTCTACAAAAAAGCCCCTCTGTATGAGGGGCAAAGTTACCATCGCTTTATAGTTATAATGAGTCCGCTATTATTCCAGGTTAGTCGCTGCAATAAGTGATTAGCCGAAATCGCCATTGACATATCCCATGGTTCTATCATCTTTAGGATTGTTGAAAATCACTTGTGTATCATTGCGTTCAACCAATTCCCCCATTAAGAAAAACGCTGTGCGATCAGAAATACGACGCGCTTGCTGCATTGAGTGCGTGACAATAACGATGGTGTAATTCTTTTTCAGCTCTTCCATCAATTCTTCAATTTTGTGTGTTGCAATCGGGTCAAGGGCGGACGTTGGTTCATCCATCAAAATCACATCCGGCTCCATCGCTATCGTGCGTGCGATGCACAAACGCTGTTGTTGACCACCAGAGAGGCCAAACGCATGTGACTTCAAACGATCTTTTACTTCATTCCACAACGCCGCGCCGCGCAATGAGCGCTCAACCACTTCATCGATGTGCTTTTTATCTTTAATCCCTTGTGCGCGTAACCCATACGCCACGTTTTCATAAATACTCATTGGGAACGGATTTGGCTTTTGGAACACCATTCCCACTTTGATACGCAGATCTGCAACATCAATATTGCCGTAAATATCTTGCCCATCCATCGCCAATTTACCGGTGATAGTCACGCCTTCAATGAGGTCATTCATTCGGTTCAAACAGCGTAATAAAGTCGATTTTCCGCAGCCAGAAGGGCCAATCAGCGCTGTCACTTGACGAGTTGGAATAGGTAGGTTGATTGATTTTAGCGCTTGGTTATCGCCATAAAAAAGGTCTAGGTTTTCAATATTAAATTTGTTCATTCTTGTTATCTCTCAAAATTCTGTAAATCGCGCCCAACGCTCTGCTTAATAAGAAGCGGTATTAAATCGTCTTGCGATTAGCTTCGTCACCATGTTGATCAGTAGCACAACCACAATCAGCACGGTTGCTGTGCCGTAGGCTTGATTCCACTCTTCAACCGTGAACAGCTCTGTTGTGAGCTTGTAAAGGTGAACGGTTAGGGTACGGCCTGAATCGAGCAATGAATCAGGAATACGTGCCACCATTCCTGCGGTTAAAAACACAGGGGCCGACTCGCCAATAACACGACCAATACTCAAAATAATTGACGTGAGGATGCCGGGCATTGCACTTGGCAAAATCAGACGCCAAATGGTGTATATTTTTGAGGCTCCAAGACCATAAGAACCTTCGCGATAAGTTTGAGGAACGGCCATCAACGCTTCTTCTGTGGTCCGAATGATCACAGGCAAAATCAAAATGCTGAGCGTTAGCGCACCCGACAAAATAGAGAAGCCTAAGCCTAGAATCACCACAAAGAAGGTCATGCCAAATAGACCAAAGATAATGGAGGGGATCCCCGCCAAAGATTCGGTACAAAAGCGGATCACTTTCACCAAGCGGCTACCGATTTTGGCGTATTCGGTAAGATAAATCGCCGTCATAATACCCAACGGAGCGGCCACCGAAATAGAAGCGATCACCATATAAATCGTCGATATGATCATCGGGAAGATCCCGTGTTCATTGCCAGTACGGGTGTAATCGTCAGTAACGAAATTCCAATCTACGTGTTGTAGCCCGTTAGAAAGGATGTACCAGATAATCCAAAATAGGAAGCCGACTGTTACAGCGGCCGCAATCCAAATAGATATTTTCAATACGTTATCTTTTAGCTGGCGGGCACGTTTTAGTTTTACTGTATCCATCACTATTATCTCGCTCTCTCACGGTTTAAATAGAGCAATGTGGCATTCAAGATCATGATGAATGCCAATAGCACAACGCCTGTTGCATAAAGCGCACTGGCATGAACACCACTTGCGTAAGACATTTCAATCGCAATATTGGCTGTCAGCGTGCGTGCTGAGTCTAAAATACCTTCAGGCATCGCTGGCGCGTTACCCATCACCATAATAATGGCCATGGTTTCACCGAGCGCACGCCCAATTCCTAAGATGACGCCGGTCATAATTCCGGAGCGAGCTGCCGGTACCAGCAGTTTGAAGATGGTAAAAATACTGGATGCACCTAATGCCAAAGAACCTTCTTTGTACGCATGAGGGACTGCGCGAATCGAAGTCTCGGACACCGTAATTACCGTCGGTAAGATCATGACACCAAGCACAATAATGCCCGCGAGAATGGTATTGCCCGCAGGAACTTGGAAAATGTCCTGAATCAAAGGAACAATAATCACAAGACCAAAGAAACCATAAACCACAGAAGGAATACCAGCGAGCAATTCAACGGCTGGGCGAATGATATTCGCGACACGTTTTGGTGCGACTTCGGCAATGAAGATAGCGGTAAGGACGCCCACAGGCACACCAACGATAACCGCACCAAACGTTGAAACCACAGAAGCGACAATCATAGTTGCCACACCATACAGAGCTGGCGGCAACCAATCTTGTCCAAGGACGATACCCGAGATACCCACTTCTTGAAATGCGGGAATACTTTCGCGGAAAATGAAGTAGGCAATGATGGCAAGAGACACAATGCCAATAATGGCACTGGTAAGAAACAACCCGTGGAAAATGCGCTCTTTCCAGTCCACACGCTTTTTAGCACGAAGTGTACGTTTGGAAGCTTGCGTAAAAACGTTGTTCATAAGCTTTTCACTATTTGTTGCGATGGTCATAGTATCAATCTCACTATTCGATGGAATCGATGTGGATAGAAAAGGCTCAGCCCCAACGATGGGCCAAGCAAACTTTTAAAGTTATTTCCCCAAACAACTTGAAGTGGCGGCTAAACAGCAAGTCAGTGCATTCCCATCCACATGGATAAAGCATGTGATTGGGCTGAACGAAACAACGCCTCTGCAACTTCAAGTCGAATGGGATAGTCAATTAGTTCACTGCGATATAGTGGTGTTCTGCAACGAGTTTTTGAGCTTCAGGCGTTAGCATCCAATCAAGGAACTGTTGCGTTTGAGCGGATGGTTGGCCTTTTTTGTACAGTACAAGGAAAGGACGAGCCACTTTGTATGAACCATTTTTCACGTTATCTACCGATGCATCAGTACCGTCTACCGCTAAGGCATGAACCGTGTTATCAACGGTGCCAAGAGAGATGTAACCGATGGCATAAGGGTTAGACGCAACCATAGTTTTCAAACTACCGTTACCGTTAGCTACTTGAGCTCGTTGAGAGATAGCAGATACCGTCTTGTCTGAGATTTTTTTTGTCAGTTTCATAATCTCTTCGAATGCACCACGAGTCCCTGATGCGGTATCGCGAGTAATTGCAACGATAGGTTTGTCTTCACCACCGACATCTTTCCAATTCGTGATTTCGCCTTTGTAAACAGCAGAGACTTGTTCAGCACTCAACCCTTTGACTTTATTGCTTGGGTGTACAACCACCGCAATACCGTCAAGCGCGATAGCTTCTTCAACTAATGATGCTTCTTTTTCTGAGCTTTTTAGGCCACGTGAAGACATACCAATATCCGCACTGCCGTTCTTAGCGGCTTTAATACCCGCAGAAGAACCTGGGCCTTGAACCTCAATAAACACGTCCGCGTTTTTCTTCATATATGTTTCAGAGAAAACTTCCATCAATGGCGTTACGCTGCTAGAGCCAACAGCAGAAATGGTTTCTTTTGCAAAAACTGGGTTAACTGCCAATGCACCTAAAAGAGCGATTGCACCGATTACTGTCTTTTTCATCACAAATATCCTTAAGAGGCTTTATTGCCGTTGTGTCTTGAACGAAGCTCACTTTAGGACGCAAATGTGACAGTTGTGTTTCACTTAGTTTAAAACTAGATGACACTATGAAGTTTTTTAGGAAAACAGAGGAAGGACAGCGCATTTTTGAGTGCATCACTTAAGATCAATCTGAAAAAATTGGCAAAGTCATTAGGTGCCGCCGCGAGTCAGAAATTATCCATTGATTACCCAACCACCAGCAGAGCACCCCATTCTAAGTTCGGTTTATAGGGGTGAATTTTATGAACGCTCAAATACCGGTTTCGCCAATTTTCTCAGCAGATTCGGCTTTTTCACCACCAGATAAACAGCCGTAACGGCAAGGCAGAAGCCCGCAACACCAAACCCATCCAATGATTCATCAAAAGCAAGCCATGCTTGAATGGCGGTGGTTGGTGGTACAAGATAAAACACCGAAGCCACACTTGAGGCCGCACCGTGTTCAACCATATACAACAGCAATAAAATAGAGACGCATGACAGCACCACAACCAGCCATACCAGTGTCATGATAAAGGTCGGTGTCCATTGAACTTGCATGGTTTCAAAGCTCCAAGCCCAAGGTAAAAATAGGCATAACGCAGCCACATATTGCACGGTAGCGCTGCCAATCATATCCACACCTTGGCAAAATTTTTTCTGATATAAGGTGCCGAGCGTGATGCCGAGCAGAGATAACAAACACAAACTAATGGCTGGCCATTTGTGTACTTCCGATTGCCACTCAATGTTACCCATCAAAACGAGACTTATCCCAGAAAACCCAAGAGCTAACCCTAACCACTGCGCCAGATTAAAGCGCTCTGTACTCATAAAAACCAGCAGCAGCGCAGTCAAAATGGGTTGCGTCCCCACCAGCAGAGCACTTAAACCTGCTGGCATTCCCCAAGAAATCGCTTGGTAGGTTCCGCCCAAATAGCAACCATGAATCAACACGCCCGTTATACAGGAATGCCACAAATGGCGACCACGCGGAATGCGCCTTTTGAGCAATAACAACAAACCAATAAAAAGCACCACGTTCGCCACCATGCGCAGCGTGAGCAGCGTGGCAGGTTCCGCATACATTAAGCCAAACCTTGCGCCAACGAAACCAGATGCCCATAGCACGACAAACAAGAACGGGATCATTCTTACAAACATCACAAAATTCCTAGCCACAATCGATTCTATGCTGCTACTTTATTTGGGTACAGTTATGCGCAAAAGGCACAGATTTGAATAATTTAGTGGGTACAGAATGAAAAGTAAGCTTAAAAACACGGATCCTAAATATACTGAACCTAAATATACTGAGGTAAAACGTCATCTTAAGCAGAGCATCGACGATGGTTTATTCCACGCACACGATAAAATGCCTTCCATTCACCAGCTATGCGAACAACTGTCTGTCAGCAAAAATACCGTTATTCGTGCTTATCAAGAGTTAGAAGCGATGAATGTCGTCTACTCTCAGCCTCGTTCAGGCTATCGAGTCCAAGGTGCTGTAATCCCTTTGGAGATTCCGCTGCCACAACCCAATAGCATTGACCTGCTCTCTTTATCTAAATCAATTTTGGTTCAACCCACAGTGAAACATCACATGCCCGCAGGTTCAGCGCATCCTAATACGCAAAGCGCCGCGATTCGTAGTTTGTATGCAGAAATTGGCCGCCACAGCCGCCAGCAAACACACATTCCTAGCCACTATCAGCTACCGCCAGGTAATAGCCATTTAGTCAAACAACTGCTAAAAATATCGCAAGATTTGGGCCTACAAATCAAAGCACAAGAAATCGCCATTACGCATGGCGGTCAGCAGGCCATCAGCCTCGCATTTCGTGCATTAACCAAGCGCGAAGACATTGTGGCCGTTGAGTCACCTTGTTATTTTGGCACGCTGCTGTTGCTTGAATCATTAGGCTTAAAAGTGGTGGAGATCCCCAGCCATAGTGTCGAAGGCATCGACATCAGCGCCCTCGAACAAGCGCTATCTCAATGGCCGATTAAGGCGATTCTCGTCACGCCGAATTTTAACAACCCAACCGGTTCACAAATGCCTCTGGAAAAACGTAAACAGCTTTTGGCTGTCAGTGGTGATACACCAATTATTGAAGATGATGTGTTTGGTGGCCTGTATTTTCAAAAGCCGATACCTTGCTTGAAGATGCTGGATGGCAAAGGCCGCGTTATTTACATCAATTCGCTCTCCAAAACCTTGGATTCACGGCTTAGGATCGGTTGGATCATTGCTGGAAAGTATCAAGCGCAAATAGAAAAGATATTGCTCAGCGAGAATATGGGCAGCTTGAATTTAATCCAATCAGCCGTAGCGGAATTTCTCGAAAGTGGTAAGTACCGCCAACATCTAGCCAAAATGCGCCGCACTTACCAACTGAACCAGCAGCGCTTTGCCAAATTGCTCACCACCTCGCTCAATCACTACCCGTCGCTGCAAGGGCAGTTTCAATTAAGCCGACCTGAAGGTTCATTTTTATGCTGGCTGACACTTCCGCCATTCATCGATAGTTTTGAGCTTTATCAACGTGGCCTGCAAAATAAAATCAGCCTCCTGCCGGGGCATCTTTTTGCAACACAGGGGCAATTCCAACACTGTATCCGTTTCAGTGTAGCGAACTTTGAAGACAACATGGCATGGCAGGAAAGCATCAACAAACTGACCGAACTGATTCATCTCGCGGCATCAGATCACAAGACGTAAGCGTACGCATTTTAAAAAATTGCTGACTAACCACTTGTATTGCAACAAAGTCGGCATAAGATGAATGCCTTAGTTCAATGAAGGTTTGCTATGAATAATCAATTATCATTAAGAGCGTTAGAGCGCGGTGACTTACGCTTTATCCATGATCTCAATAACAACCGCAACATTATGTCTTACTGGTTTGAAGAGCCTTATGAATCTTTTGATGAGCTGGAAGAGCTGTACAACAAGCACATTCACGATAACGCCGAGCGTCGGTTTGTGGTTGAGAACCGAGATAAGGAACTGATCGGTCTCGTTGAATTAATTGAAATTGATTACATTCACCGCAGTGGCGAGTTTCAGATCATCATCACGCCAGAGCACCAAGGGAAAGGGTTTGCACAAACCTTAATCAACAAAGCCTTAGACTACTCTTTCACCATTTTGAACCTACACAAAATCTACCTGCATGTGTCGACGGAAAACGAAAAAGCCATCCATTTATACCAAAAAGCCGGCTTTGTTGAGGAAGGGCACTTAGTTGAAGAATTCTTTATTAATGGCCAATATCGTGATGTAAAGCGCATGTACATTTTGCAAAACGCGTATCTTAATAAGCCTGCGTAACGTCATAGGAGTGAATAATGGTCACTTGCAGTCAATATGATTACATTGAGCTCGCGTGTTTGTTTCATTTGCCCGTCAAGCTCACCTTAAAAAATGGTATTACCTATTCAGGCACCGCGATGGACACTCTGCGCAATGAACACCAACAAGAGTGCATTGTGTTGAAAAATGAACAAAGTGAACACTTAATTGAAACCAATGCCTTATTGATGATGGAGGCATTAAGCTCACATCCTCATTTTACCCTGATCAAATTTGACTGATAAAAGAGCGTGGCAACACACAAGCCACGCTTACTTATTAGCTTTTTTGCGTTAACTGGCAATATCGAGCTTGTTGCCTGTCACGCCATTAATGCGAAACCACCCAGCGATGCTGAAACGCTCAGCGTTGGTAGGTTGTACTTCATGCGGAAAACGTTCGGATAAAAAGACCAGTAAACGCCCCGCTATCGGTGCAACCGTCGCGAGATACTGATCTTGAACATCGTAAATAACCAACTCACCTGCATCAGCACCACACCACCGATCATTCATATAAAATACCGTCGTCAGTTTGCGGCTGGCATTACCTGTAAAGGCATCGAGGTGTTTTTGGTAGAATGCCCCTATTTCATATTTGGCAAAATGAGCTTCGTATTCAAATAGCCCAAGAAAAAAGTGGCGGTTAACCTCTTGCCGAATTTGCTCCATACGTTGCAAATAGTCTTGCACAGGCAGGCCCATGCTGTTTTCAATCCACTGGATTTTATCGTTGCGTATTTCAACCTCTAATTGCAAGGCATCGTGCCTGCCAATTCGCGCCACTTGTAACTGCGGTGGCGTACATGCTCGTAGGTTTTTGGTTTGCTCTGGTGTTAAAAAGTCATCCCATATGTACCAACCTTGATCGGCAATTGCGTCCATCAATTTATCTAACGACATTTTCACACTACATATAACAAAAGTGCTATGGTTATATCGATAGCAAGCCATAACAACAAATCGGTGTTTCGATGCTTAAGACAAGGCGAATTTGTGGAGGCAGAGAAGCTGGCAAGAAAAGACTAGAAACAAACACCATGGTTGTTGAACAACCTATCGTTGAATACCCTCCTACATAACAAAGGGGCACTGACTCGTGCCCCTTTAAATTTAATCAATAAAGATGATTAATCCAGTCTTAATGTTACACCACTGTAGTTACTATAGCCTTTGAGCATCACATGGTAGGTGGTTCCTGGTGTTGCAGAAATTGTGCACTGTTCATTGTTACCCGATTTGTAAGGGCGACAATCCCACGAAGAAGTGGTTGGTTTGCTGCCGGCTTTGACATACAAATCAGCATCACCTGAGCCCAAACTGATCGAAACTTTAGCGCTGGTTGAGCTTGCGACCGTAAAGGTATAGAAGGCTTCGGAGCTTCGCGTACCTTGTAACCCTATTACTGGTTTGCCTTTTTCTAGCACATTCCCCGTTGGAGGCACTACGCCACAGCTAGCATTTACGCCCACTTGGTTAAAGGCATCAACCACATCCGCTTTGTTATAACCTAAGTCTTGTGCCGCTTTTGCGACGCCACATCCACCTTGGTCAAAGGTACTGTTTGCTGTCCAATATAACTGGTTAGCGACGGTGAACACTTCAAAACCTTTACGAACCGACCAATTGGCTTTGTTGGCTAGCAAATAATACGCGCGATTAAACACACCACTTGAATAGTGAACATTTAATCCATTGTAGTATTGAGAAGCGTGATCGATAGAACGGCCGTCTTTTGACGGTTGATCAAAATAACGTAAGCCACCGGAAGATTTGAAAATGTCGCTCCCGACCACCCAGTCAACGCTGCCTTTCATATAAAATTCAGCTGCTTCCCCAGCAATATCAGAGAACGCTTCATTGATACCACCAGACATATTTTGGTAAACAAGCCCTGAGTTCTGCTCGGTAAAGCCGTGGCTCACTTCATGCGCGCTGACGTTGATATCCACTAATGGATAAAATGTATTTTGGCCATCACCAAAGGTCATGGACGATCCGTTCCAGAAGGCGTTTTCATAGTTGCTATCATAATGCACACGCATAGTTAGCTGGAAGGTTAATGGAGTGGTGTTCATCCAGTCTTTGTACATATCGAACACCACTTTACCAAAGTAGTGTGCGTCATTAAGCGGTGAATAAGCGCCATTAATCGCTTTGTAATCGTTGTAATTACTCGCGTCGGTACATGAATAGCTGAACGTTGAACCACCCGATGTCGCATGCTTCATATCCACGGTTTTTACAGCGCTATTCACCATGCTACAGGTGTTGCCTACTTTATTTATCACTAACCCTGGGAAATCTGTTCCGTACTGATAAAAACCTGTCTTCTGATTTCCACCAGGTCCAGTACCCGTCGCCTCTGCATGGTTTAACCCTTCCCAAGTTTGTAATACGTCACCAGAGTTCGCATCAATAAAGAAAAATGGCCGTGCAGGCTCATTGCTTGCAACAAAGAAGTCGACTAAATAAACCATTTGAGCCATTTGGTTTTCGTCCAAACGCACCATCAATTGAGCACGCTCGTTTTCTGTAACAAGATCCGCACTCGTTAGTGATGGGTTTTGTTGTTGGTAATGCGTAAGTGCAATACTAACCGCCTGCTTTTGTTCAACTTGTGGTGAAGTACTTACCACATCAGAATCAATTTGCTGCGCCATCATGCCGTAAACTTGGCCGATACCTTTCTCAGTTTGCGTTGCTACGACTGACGTATTAAAGACCGGTAAACCATGATACATCTGCTGGTAACGAACTTTGACTTTACCATTAGGTAGAGTGACGCTTTTTACCACCTGAAAGCCATTTTGTGTTGGCACAATACTGCGAGCCTGCATGGATAAAGCTTGTTCTAGTAGACTTGGGTCATCAACCTGCACCATTTTCGCGGCTGATACTGGTAGTGCTGCGCTGATAGAGGCTGCGAGGAATAGCCACTTCATTTGACGTTGTACTTTTTTCATTTCTCAATCCTAGAGAGTTATTATTAGCATCCGCTGACGACTTACATCCAATCAACCACCAGCGACGTGACTGCGAATGATTCGCTCATTGAAAATGGATCAAGAAAACCAACCTCGCCAGTAGCACGGAAAAATAGTGCAAAACGAGCGTCAAATAAAATGGTCACAAAAAAGACAATAGCCAAAATAACTCGAAGAATTCTTATAATAATTAAGTTTAATATCAACAAGATAAACATAAATGATAATTATATGTACATTTAATAGTGCACATAACTATCAATATAATTTTTGCTTGAAATTGAAAAAGGCAGCGCTCGCTGCCTTCTATTAATCACCTTACTACCACTAAAACTTATAACCAGCGCCTATCATAAATACCCAAGGATCAATGGTCACATCGGTTTTTTGCTCAATGCCGCCAAACTTATAAGTCGCTTCAGTTTCAATATCGGCATACCAAACTGACGCATTCAAAAACCACTGTTCGTTGAGCATATAATCAAAACCAGCATTGGCCGCTAAACCCCAAGAATCTTTGAGTTTGAGATCCGTTAAGGTTGCACCACTTCCCGTACTGTTAAAACCTTCATCGAAGAACATGGTGTAGTTAATGCCCGCTCCAACATAAGGACGGAATTTCGATGACGCTTCACCAAAGTAGTATTGCAACATAAAAGTTGGCGGTAGATGTTTTGTTTCAGCAATGTCACCTAAGTTCAAAAGATTGGTTGAAATAGTATGGCTAAAAGGTGTAGCCGCTAACACTTCAAAGCTAATATTGTCGGTGATCATATAGCCTATTGTTAAGCCAAGCTGAACGTTTGAGTCCACAGCAAGCTCTTCATTTGAGCCTAAAATACCATCGCTGCTATCATTGGGCACCACAGCGGCAAGACCGGCACGCACAAGAAAGTCACCTTCTTTGTGGGCAAAAACATTCGTAGAAACAAGAGCAGAAAGCACGGCAAGGCCGCAAAGTGTTTTTTTCATTGTGATTTCCTTTTTGTAGGGCGGGGTAATAGTTTTTATTTGCGCGCACAGTAGCACATAAAAACCACACTTTTTTGATGGAAATCAATTTGTAAAATTTATCGCCGATCAGCTTACAACTCTGCAACCTTGATCACTTTTCTAGGCATAAAAACACACAGTCATGTAATGCGTTTTTTATGTGCATCACACCTAGCCTAACGTTGAAATGGCTTTGTTATTTATGGTTAAAAACTGACAATATTGGTAAGAAATAGTAATAGCGTTTTATTGTCAGAAAATATCATCATAATTTATCACGCACCTAACAGAGCTTGACGGACTCCTCACACCACAATTGTTAATATGAACTCCTCAGATTAACCCTTTCTGCTTTTCTAAAAACAAAGGACAACTCAATGAAACGATTTCTTTTAGCTCTATTTGGTTTGCTCGCGTTAGCGGGGTGTGATCAACAAACACAAACAGAAAGTACTAAGGCTCTAGAGCCCACCGCCGTGGTGGCGGAAACAGATGCCGTACCGTCACCCATCTGTGCAAGCGAGTTGATGCCGGGAGGTTGGCAAGCGACAGAAATTACCGACGAAGCTAAAGAAGCGTTGAAGAGCGCTTTAGCACAAATGGAGAGCAATGCACAATTAAAAGACATTATCGATGTCCGCTCACAAGTGGTTAACGGGGTGAATTATGCCATTGAATTTGAAATGGATGATGGCAGTATTTGGAATGCGATAATCTATCGCAGTTTAGAAGGTGATTACTCGTTAACCCAACCAGCAAAACAAGGCAAATTGTGTGAATAACCTCATCTCATGAGCCATTATTAAACTAGGGTTCATTACTAAACCAGAGTTAGAGAGTAAAAAGAGGCCATGGCCTCTTTTTACTACTCGATACTATAGCTATTTAATACTATCGCCATACACCCCATTCACCCGTAGTTCCGGGCTCTTCATTTTTTGTCCACCACTGCGCTGTCCAAGTTTGCTGATTGTGCATAACGACATCACCGGATGTATAAATTTTAGTCGCATTCCAAGCATTATCGGGAACAGGTGGTTGTGGCGTTTCCTCTTTTAGCAAAGAAAGCTGATAACTATAAGTCGCGTTTGGAGCAAACACACGGTTAGCATACACATTCTGGCTATCGTACATATAGTGATTCATTTCTTGGTGCCAAATACCAATAAACCACTCCCCTTTTTTTACTTGGTTAAACTGACCTGCCATTTCCGCTGGCCACGTTGCTGTATTATTGGCTGAAATCGCTAAGCTGATATCGGTCGTTTCATTGCCATTGGCATCGAAGGTACGCAAACGAACCGTATCGCCAGATTCAACAGGACCAAAACCTTGTGAAAGATAACCACCAAGATCGCTGAGATTCTGCGCAGGTTCTGATGGGTCTGTCGGATCCGTTGGATTTGATCCACCACCGCTAAAACTAATATCACTGCAGTTATAAAAACCTTCGCCCGCGGCATCAATACGTTGCCAGCGGGTATAAAGCACAGCATCACCACTTCTATCGGCAGGCAGGGTAATCTTTATGCGATATTTTTTATCCGTCCCCACGGTGATATTACCTTTGGTATCAATAAGATCCAGATCATCCCAAGTTAATGGGGCCTCACCGGTATAAGTCGGTTTAGAGAGATAAAACTCCCAATAAGAGGGGTTATGTGGCGCGGTAGCATTAAAGACTAGTTCGATTTGTTGATTAGCGTCTAAATTCACGGCCGTTTTTTGCCAATGAGGTGAAGCAACATCTAACCCTGCTTTCGCGTTGCTGCCTGCGGAGCACAACAAGCCGTCGCGAACAACAGCTTGAACATGAGCCATGTCACGATAATTTGCCACATTGGCCGCCACTTCATTGCGTTGTACAAAAGGATAAGCTCCAGACTGATCAAAAGCCGCTTGGCATGCTGCATTAGGGATCGTATTACTCCAAAAACCACCATCTAGGTAACAGGTATTTTGCCGCGCGCTCGGAAATTCAACCCAACCATGAGCTTGTGCATGAGCAGAAAGCAATCCGCTCAATGAAAGCAAACCCAATACACTGACTTTATTAAAATTATTCATCATTCTTCCTTTTTGTATTATTAGCATCAATGCCACAGAACGACACTCTGTAACACATGAATTGCCAATCAAAGCTAGCAAGAATTATCAATAGACAGTGTCAAATCTGGGTAGGAATGCTGGACTATTTGCTTATTTTGCCACTCTCTTTCCAATCAAAAAGGATATGAATCATTGAACTCACAGTGAGTTTCGAGTGGCTTCATGGTTTAACAATTTTTGCCAACTTTCCTTATCTGCGATTTAATTGACGACAAAACAACCAAAAACAAACATCTCACGAACAAAAGTGAAAACGATTACATCTCAATTTAATGGCACTAACCATGAAAAAATGAAAACTAATCATTTGTTTTTATGCACAAATTAATTCCCTTGTAACATTTGTCACAGAAATACATTCAGTTGCACACGACAATGCCGCTCTCTTTCGAATGAAACATTTTTTATCGTTCGAGCTTTAGAACCATCGCACTACATTAATGAGGTCAACTATGTTTGGTATCTTTAAACCCCAAGCGCATATCGAGAGGCTCGCTACTGAGCGGCTCGATAGCACTTATAGCCGCTTGCGCTGGCAGTTATTCATCAGTATTTTCTTCGGCTACGCAGGCTACTACCTTGTTCGTAAGAACTTTAGTTTGGCGATGCCTTATTTGATTGACCAAGGTTTTAGCCGCGGTGATCTCGGGGTAGCTCTTGCCGCCGTATCGATTGCTTATGGCTTATCTAAATTCTTAATGGGGAGCGTTTCTGACCGCTCTAACCCACGCTACTTCTTAAGTGCAGGCCTTTTAATGTCTGCGTTAGTGATGTTCTGTTTCGGTTTTATGCCGTGGGCAACAGGCAGCATTACTGCGATGTTTATTTTGCTGTTCTTAAACGGTTGGTTCCAAGGTATGGGCTGGCCTGCTTGTGGCCGTACCATGGTTCACTGGTGGTCACGTAAAGAACGTGGGGAAATTGTTTCTGTATGGAACGTAGCCCACAACGTCGGCGGTGGCTTAATTGGTCCCCTTTTCTTGTTTGGTCTTTGGGCATTTAACGATGACTGGCGCGCCGCATTTTACGTTCCTGCCTTTTTTGCGACCTTAGTTGCCATTTTCATTTGGATGACGCTGCGCGATACGCCGCAATCTTGTGGTTTACCACCGATTGAAGAGTATAAAGATGACTACCCAGACGACTACGATAAATCTCATGAGAATGAGATGACCGCGAAGGAAATCTTCTTTAAGTACGTTTTCTCTAACAAATTGTTGTGGTCTATCGCTATTGCCAACGCTTTTGTGTATCTCATTCGTTATGGCGTATTGGACTGGGCTCCTGTTTATTTGAAAGAAGCCAAAGAGTTCACCGTTGATAAATCTTCTTGGGCGTACTTCTTGTATGAGTGGGCAGGTATTCCGGGAACGCTATTGTGTGGTTGGATATCCGACAAAGTATTCAAAGGCCGTCGTGCACCTGCGGGCATCTTATTCATGGTTCTCGTTACCTTTGCGGTACTCGTTTACTGGTTTAACCCTGCCGGTAACCCAGGTATCGACATGGCGGCTCTTGTTGCGATTGGTTTCTTAATTTATGGCCCAGTAATGCTGATTGGTTTATACGCACTGGAACTGGCTCCGAAAAAAGCGGCAGGTACCGCAGCAGGTTTAACAGGTTTATTTGGTTATCTCGGCGGCGCAGTGGCGGCAAATGCGGTATTGGGTTACACCGTTGACCACTTTGGTTGGGACGGCGGCTTTATGATCCTAGTCGCTTCGTGCGGTATTTCTATCCTTTGTCTGCTGTATGCCTACATTGGCGAGCGTGCTCACCATAAAGAAAAAGACAGAATTGCGGAAGAAAAAGCGTCAACACAATCATAAATCTGACACCTAAATGTGTTGAATTTACGTTACGCACTGTTCACTTTGAATCAAAACTCTCCCCCTGCACTGTCAGGGGGAATTTTTAAGGATAACAATATGAAACTGACACTACTCGCACTTTCCATGGCTACTTTAGCCAGCTCGGCGTGGGTTCAAGCAGAACCATTGGTGATAGCCCATCGCGGCGCTTCCGGTTATCTGCCTGAACATACCCTTGAAGCTAAAGCGCTTGCTTACGGCATGAAGCCTGATTTTATTGAACAAGATGTCGTGATGACCAAGGATGACCAATTGGTGGTTCTGCACGATCACTACCTTGACCGCGTCACTGACGTTGCCGAGCGTTTCCCTGACCGCGCACGTGGTGATGGCCGCTATTACGCCATCGATTTTACGCTGGCAGAGATCAAAAGCTTGCGCGTAACTGAAGGTTTTAATATCGATGACAAAGGCAATAAAACCGCTGGTTTCCCCAACCGTTTCCCTCTTTGGAAATCAGACTTCACCGTCCCAACCTTAGCGGAAGAGATCGAGCTAATCCAAGGGCTGAACAAAACGCTCGGTTACGATATTGGTATTTATCCAGAAATAAAAGCGCCTTGGTTCCATCGCCATGAAGGGAAAGACATCAGTAAAGCGGTACTGAAAATGCTGAAGGAATATGGTTACGACAGTCAAGAATCAAACGTTTATCTGCAATGTTTTGATCCTATCGAGCTAAAACGCATTAATGATGAACTGCTTCCAGCAATGAACATGGACCTCAAACTGGTTCAATTGATGGCCTACACCGATTGGAATGAGACCATGATCTATGATGGCGACCAAGCACAACCATACAGCTATGATTGGATGTTCGAAGCAAACGGCATGAAGCAAGTCGCTACCTACGCCGATGGAATTGGCCCGTGGAAACCTATGTTGGTTGACGACGCTTCAACCAAAGAAAACATCATCATCAAGCCGTTGATGAAAGCCGCTAAGGCCTCAGGGTTAATCGTTCACCCTTATACCTTCCGCGCAGAACCCGATCGCATTGCACCTTATGCCGACAGCTTTGATGGGATGCTCGATGTGTTCTACAACACTGTCAAAGTGGATGGTTTATTTACGGACTATCCCGATAAAGCAGTGGAGTTTTTGCATTCAACTCGCTAAGTAAGCGTGATTAACCTTACCACTTTGGCACGCTTCATCCCCAGTATCATCATGCTGGGGATGTTATTTTTGGTGACTTAATGCCTTCACCACCTTAAGCACATGCTTATTTAAGTTACTGGCTTCCCAAAGCACCGCAATTTGGCTGTTAAAAGGCATCTCCTCGATGGGAGTGATCACGGCAGAATCATCGATATGTTCAGCCAGTGATTGGGGCACAACAGCTACGCCAAATCCTGCTTGAGCCATTGCAACCATCGACCTCAACTGCGGAGCCGAAAAACGTTGATCGACACGGATGCCCACATCGTCAAACAGCGCTTTCATACCATCATGCAATGCTGGCCCCGTTTCACGAGGAAACAACAAAACGTGCTCATTTTTTAACTGAACTAAAGTAAGGCGATCTTTTTCAGCCAAGGGATGCCCTAAAGGGATCACCGCTACAAAAGGCTCTTCAAATAAAACCACCCGCTTTAAAGACTCACTGGCATAACAAGGTAAACGCACCAATGCTATATCCAACTGCTTAGCTTTCAACTGCTCAACCAACTCTGGCATCGCTTGCTCAACCGCGGTGAGATTCACGTTTGAAAAACTGTCCCTTATCTCCCGCACTCGGGATAATATTTGGGTATTCATCGCAACCGAAGTCGCAAAGCCCATCCGCACTTCATTTTTTTCTCCACGCGCCAGCTGTTTTACTTTCGCCTTCGCTCGATCCACATCATTTAAGATGGTGACCGCATCGACATAAAACATTTGCCCAGCCTCGGTCAGCTCTACCCCACGTGGTAAACGCTTGAATAACAGCGTATCGAGCTCATGCTCCAATTTCTTTATCTGCTGACTCAACGGTGGTTGAGCAATACCTAACACTTCAGCCGCTCGTGTGAAATGGCGCGTTTGTGCCACCGCCACAAAATACTTGAGATAGCGAAACTCCATATCTTTTCCATATAGAAATAAATCTTATTTATATTGGATTTAGCCACGTGGAGAAGTCAATCTAAATATACACTTTATTGCATAAATGGTTATTCTCATGCGTGGATTCTACACTCCGCTTTGTGCTTGTTCTCTCGATGTAGCAAAAGAGTTTGCTGAATATCATCATGTAACGGGGGATGGAGAGATTTACCAAACTTCGTTGATGAGTGCGTTGATTGCTGGCGTTTATGAAGGCGCAACAACGGTTGAACAACTGCTGCAACATGGCGATTTTGGCTTGGGCACATTCAATCAATTAGACGGTGAGCTCATTGCGTTTGATAAAGAAGTTTTCCAATTAAAAGCCGATGGTTCGGCTAACCCCGCACACTTAGCGCAGCAAACTCCCTTCGCCGTCATGACTTTTTTTACTCCTGATGTCGAAGTTCCCATCACCTCTAAAATGTCTCGTGCTGACGTTCATCATCTGATTGATGAGCTAGTACCCAGTGACAATATTTTCTGCGCAGTACGCATTGACGGTTTATATCAGTTTGTCAGAACGCGTACCGTGCCGCGTCAAACTCGCCCATTTCGCCCAATGTTAGATGTTGTAAAAGAGCAGCCCACATTTAATTTCACCTTCAAACAAGGCGTTATCGCCGGTTTTAGAAGCCCGCAGTACACCACAGGTATTAACGTTCCGGGGTATCACGAACATTTCATTACCGAAGATAGAAAAGGCGGCGGCCACATACAGGACTACTCTATTTCGTCAGGCTTTTTACAAATTGGCAAAGTATCGCGCTTGGTAATTGATACCCCGACTTCGCTAGATTTCCTTAAAGCCAACCTAGCTCCCAATGACATCCGAACCGCTATTGAAAAAGCGGAAAAATAGCGCTGAACAGGAGAAAAAGAATTGAATTGAAAAAAGCCGCCAGATAGCACCACTTCGTGAAGAAGTGTCAACGTCAGTCAACAATAAGGGTATAAAAATGAATACAAAACCTACCACTAGAAATGGCGCTCAATTAATCGCTCAACAGCTGGAATCTTTGGGTGTCCGCTATATTTTTGGCATTCCGGGGGCCAAAATTGATCGGTTATTTGACGCCATTGAAGACACCAATATTCAAATGATCCCAGTGCGTCACGAAGCCAATGCGGCCTTTATGGCCGGCGTCATCGGCCGTTTAACCGGCAAAGCTGGAGTCACTATGGTGACCTCAGGCCCGGGTTGTGGCAACTTGGTTTCAGGGGTTGCCACTGCCAATTCAGAAGGTGACCCGCTGGTCGCTATCGGCGGCGCGGTCAAACGAGCAGATCAACAAAAGCAAACGCACCAGAGTATGGATACCGTCAGTATTTTCCGCTCTATCACAAAATCCAGTGCAGAAATTCAACATGTTGATGCCGCCAGCGAAGTGATGGCCAATGCCTTTCGCACGGCAGAATCAGGCCGGCCGGGGGCATGTTTCGTTAGCATTCCCCAAGATGTGTTATCCGACCACACTCTCACCGATATTATTGTTCCATCACGTAATGTTCATTCAAGCCAAGCCAACCCAGAAGCGATAGAAGAAGCCATTACCCGAATCGAACGCTCGCACCGCTGCGTCGTCTTACTCGGCTTACACGCCAGTCGCGCTGAAAATGCTCAAGCCATCAGCCGTTTTTTGCGCACCACTCAACTGCCTGTAGTCGGAACCTATCAAGCCGCTGGGGCAGTTGATATTAACTATTATCACCATTTCGCTGGCCGCGTAGGTTTATTTAACAATCAGCCCGGAGATGTATTGCTGCAAGATGCTGACCTGATTGTCACTATTGGTTTTAACCCTATCGAGTACGACCCAGAGCTTTGGAACGCAAAACAGTCCCCAATCATCCACTTAGACATTGAACCAGCAGAGTATCAGCTCAATTACCAACCTTGCGTGGAAATTGTCGGCAACATCGTTCAATCACTGGATGATATGACCGATTGTGTCACCAATTTCGCACGCCTCTCTCCCAAAGCCTTATCGATTTTAGAGGAAGTGGCACAACAGCGGCAGATAATAAAATCCTACCCTACTCGTCAATCTCAGCATGGGTTTCATCCATTAACCTTAATCAAAGCGATGCAATCCATTATTACCCCAGACACCACCTTGTGTCTGGATATGGGCAGCTTCCATATCTGGATTGCGCGCTATTTAAGCTGTTTTCGCGCCCGTCAAATGCTGATTTCAAATGGTCAGCAAACTATGGGCGTTGCCCTACCTTGGGCGATTGGTGCAAACCTGCTTAAACCCAGTACCAAAGTGGTCTCTGTTTCTGGTGATGGCGGCTTCATGCAATCAAGCATGGAGTTAGAAACTGCCGTCCGCCTAAAATGCAACATTGTACATATCATCTGGGTCGATAACGCCTACAACATGGTCGAGATACAAGAGATGAAAAAGTATCAACGCCCGTCCGGAATAAAATTTGGCCCGATAGACTTTAAAGCGTATGCCGAATCATTTGGCGCGCAAGGCTTTGCCGTGACCGAACGTCATCAACTGATGCCTATGCTGCATCAAGCCATGGAAACTCAAGGACCTGCTGTCATCGCTATCCCCGTTGATTACAGCGACAACTACAAGTTGATGCTACCCAGAACACAAGAAAATCGAGATCCAATTTTTGAGCATATCGAAGGAGAAACAATATGAATGGTTTAACCCATAAAGTCGCTTTAGTCACGGGTGCCGCCAACGGCATCGGCTTTGCGATAGCACAGCGTTTATATGATGAAGGGGCCAATGTAGTACTGGCCGACTGGAATGAAGAGCAGCTCGCCACCGCCATCGAAGCTTTTGACTCAACACGCGTCGCGGCGCAAGTGATTGACGTCTCCGATCCTAAAAAAGTAAAAGCTATGATCGATAACGCCGTATCACGCTTCGGTAAGCTCGACATTTTAGTCAACAATGCGGGCATCCACATCCCCGGCTCCGTCTTAGAAAGCAGCGTTGAAGATTGGAAAAAAATATCAGCGGTGAATATTGATGGCGTCGTGTATTGCTCTAAATTTGCCTTACCTGAACTGCTAAAAACACAGGGGACCATAGTCAACACCGCTTCAGTCTCTGGCTTAGGTGGCGACTGGGGTGCCGCATTTTACTGCGCCAGTAAAGGCGCGGTAGTCAACCTCACTCGCGCCATGGCGTTAGACCACGGTGCCGCTGGCGTGCGAATTAACGCCGTGTGCCCAAGCTTAGTTAAAACCAATATGACCAATGGTTGGTCGCAAGAGATTAGAGATAAATTTAACGAGCGCATCGCACTAGGACGCGCCGCAGAACCGAGCGAAATTGCCGCCGCAGTGGCCTTTTTAGCCAGCGACGATGCATCGTTTATCAATGGTGTCAATTTACCCGTCGATGGTGGCGCTACCGCTTCCGACGGCCAACCTAAAATCGTTTAACCACGAAAATTCAGCCAGTACCCAAACCATTTTCCGTGCTGGCTGACATTTTAAAACCGCATAATTCAAAACAAGCCCCATAAACCTTTCAGCCCTAAAATGCCTCCTTTTCCACAATTAGCACAACTCCAACAAACACGAAACTAATTGGGGAGGGTTAGGGTGGAGTGTTTCTTGGTTGCTGGCAGCACCCCCTCCTAACCCTGTCTCTTATACACAAATCCCCAAGCCTCTGCTTGGGGATTTTTTTGAACTAATTTTATGTTTCATGATCTGATCATCTAAGCAATAACAAGGATGATTAGAATGACTTATATAGAACCAACCCTCTGGGCACAAAAGCAATTTGGTCAAGCTCACCTCAATGACCCAAGACGTACTCAAAGACTCGTTGCCCTAGCAGCCTCTCTGGCCGAGCAACCTGGCGTACCGGTCTCGAAACTCATCATCTCCCCTGCTGATATGGAAGGGGCTTATCGCTTTATTCGTAATGAGCAAATCAAAGCAGAAGATATCGCTGAAGCGGGCTTTCATGTCACAGCGCAAGAGGCTTTAGAGCAACAAACACTTCTTGCATTAGAAGATACGACTTCTCTAAGTTACTCCCATCGCAGCATACAAGATGAACTTGGGCACTCCAATCAAGGCAATCGAAATCGAGCTATGTTCATACACTCGACCTTACTTTTTGCTCCCGAAACTCAAGTGGTTGTTGGCTTAATTGAACAACAACGCTGGACTCGAGATATTGAAAAGCGTGGACAAGGACACCAGTAC